>CALBIE010000726.1 GCA_937893495.1 uncultured Verrucomicrobiales bacterium
GATTGGTGATTGGTGATTGGTGATTGGTGATTGGTGATTGGTGATTGGTGATTGGTGATTGGAATTATCGTTCGGTTGAGGTAGGCTCTTCATGATTCACCAACCGCATTGAACCCGTCATGACTGAAGAACCGTATCGCTGGCTTGAGGCCGTGGCCAACCGGCGCGATTACGTGCGCGAACAACTCGCGGGTGCGGCGCCGGTGTTTGCCGCATCGCTGAATGACGGCATCTTGATGCTGGGCGTCGGTGCCGGGCAATCCAAGGTATTTGAAATTCACGATCGCCTTGGTTTGGCGGGACTCGGACACCCTGCTGACATTGAAAAGATTCGCCAGGCCGCCATCGATACCGCGCATATAGAGGCCTTTGCCCGGGCATCTGAGGATGTGAGCCTGCGGCGTCTGGTGAGCTTCGGACTTGGCCCACTCATGAAAACGCAGTTCGAGCAGATTTTCAGCGCACCGTACCTGGTCGAGCTTTTGATTGCCGAGCTCGGTTCCGCGCCAGAGAAGGATTTGGTCGGGCAACTTCACTTTGACGGCTCGTTCCAGTTTCGGCATGGCGGCGTCGCCGTCGCGGGCGCGAATACAAACTCAACGTCGGCGGCCTGCGATTGGCTATCCAAGCAGGAAGTCTCCAATCTCGATTGGAAGGCGATGGCGGATCGTATCCTACAGGCATGGTGGTTAATGCGTGACGAGAGATTCTTCACGGATAACCTGCCCGACGAACCGGAACGTCGTGCCGGGTGGCAGGAAGCCGCCAAAGAAAAGACGATTGAACTCGGATGGCTGAACCGGTTAGGGCCGAAACCGGCCCGGTTTCAGATGCTCGACGCGGCAGAGTTGTGAAACAGCGACGCCGGAGAATGCTGTGGAATTATTAAAAGTGAAAGGGTGCGGCCTGATTCCGATCTTGCCTTGGCAAGATCGGTTGTCCGTCGTAGCCGCCGAGGTGAGGAGGCGTTTTTTCAGCCTATTTGGTAATCTCGGGTCCGCCTCCTTACCTCGGCGGCTACATTTTGAAGGGTTGGTGTCCGCGCTCCGATTTGTAACCGAGTCCGGGTCTTCCAAGCCCGTTCACAATCTGCCATGAACCGCATTGTAGGCATTGAAACGGAATACGGTTGCCTGACCGACGATCCGTCAGGCCCGCCGGCTACCGTGGGTCGGGTGCGGAATTGGGTATTTGACATTGGTCGATACGGTCTGGCCGATCTCCATCAGCGCGATTGGGACGAACCGGTCGGAAACGGGGGGTTTCTTTTCAATGGTGGCCGTTGCTATGTCGATATGGGTCACCTCGAGTACTGCACGCCGGAATGTCTGACACTGAAGGACCTCGTGCGTTATGACCGGGCGGGCGATGAATTGATTTACCGGGCAATGGCTGACATGGGGTTAACCTCCAACGCCACGTTTGTGCGGAACAACATCGACTTTTATTCCGGTGCCACTTTTGGTTGTCACGAAAACTATCTGATGCGGCGCAGTGCGCCATTGAACGAAAGGAATGTCCAGGCGTTACTCGCGTTTCTCACGCTTCGTTCCCTTTATACTGGAGCAGGGCGGGTGCGAACTGCCCCGGGTGCTGATGCACGCATGGAGACGCCCGCGTTCTTTGCTCAGTCCGATTTTCAGATCAGCCAGCGCGCGGATTATATCAACAACGATCTGTTCGAGTGGGTACAGTTCAATCGCGCGATTATTAACACTCGCGATGAGCCGCTGGCCGACGCGCGCAAGTACCGCCGATTACACCTGCTGCACGGCGATACCAGCATCTTGCCCGCGACATTGGCGTTGAAAATTGGCACGACATCGCTCGTGCTGGATTTGCTGGAAATTGACCGCGTGCCCCAAGTCGCGCTGGCCGATGCTGTAATGACGTTTCGCGCTTTGTCTCATTCGCCGGATGGCCCGTGGCTGGCACCGCTGGAGGATGGCCGATGCGTTCCCGTGCTGGAAATTCTGGGATGGTTCTATGAGCGGGCGAATGAAGAATTCAAGGGACGCGATGAGGAAACTGATCAGGTGCTGCGACTCTGGCGCGACACGCTTGATGCCCTGGGAGGCGACACAGAAGTACTTGTCGGTATCGTGGACTGGATAACCAAACGATGGTTGTTCCGTCAGTTCGTCGTGGCGGAGAATATTCCCTGGGATCATCCGTGGTTGCGCGCTCAGGAACTGGAGTTTCATTCAGTCGATCCGACTCGCAATCTCGCGTGGTCCCTGGCGAAGACCCCGGCCGAGTGGGAATGCGACATTGAGTCCGTCGTCGAAGCGCTCCGCGAGCCGCCCGCGAATACCCGGGCGAAGGCTCGCTCGCGTTTGATGAAAGTCCTTGATGACCAAAGATTTTGTTACTCCGTGGACTGGGAGGTCATCGACACCGAGGGATTCAATTCGCTTTCTCTGTTGGATCCATTTGATTCGCATCCACCGGAAATGGACGCGTGGATCCGCCGTCTGCGCGCGTTTGAAGGGGCGTAGCGCAGGCGTCTCGCCTGCCGAGGACTTTCGCTTGCAAGCCACCGCTTTCGAAGTATCCGCAACCGCTTTTGCCTGACGTGAGCCGCGTGCAGGCGGGACGCCTGCGCTACGAACGGCGCTGCGCGAGCACTTGAAACTTGCGACCAAAATGCTCTGGATGCACCAGAGTCTGAATCTGCCGTGCGGCATCCTGACTCCACTTTGCCAGGGCGGGTTGACGGCGCAGTTGCTCCTCCAGCACGGCGGTGAGGAAGGTGCCCTGCGGTCCAAACCATTCAGTGACCAAGCCACGCGATTCACCCGCACGTTGAATTGCCGTCCAGTTTACATGCGCGGTCAGATCCTGCTCGCCGGGTGAGGCCAGCGGGTTATCGCTCAATCGATGCTCCCGATACGCCCGCAATGTGCCGTTCGGGCGGGCGGGTGAGAAAAAATCCTCTGCCGCCAGTCCGTAGTCAATCGTCATTAACCACCCAACGGCCAGTGCCGCCGCGGCGTTTTGCCACCAATCCGTTGCCGCATGGTTGATCTCTGTGGTGAAGCGGTCCGGTAACACATCCAGCAATGTGTCCGACAGTGGAAGGTCAAATTCGCTCGGGCGAATGATTGGGATTTGGAGTTCCGTCCATTGGAACGCGTTATCCCGCCAGTCAACGCCCCATTCGAACCAGTGTCGTCGTGCGGCATTCCAACCCACGCGACGTGCGGGAATGGCATCGAATAGTTCGTTGCTGAATATTACGCCGCGAATCGGCCCGAAACGTTCGCGTGTTTCGGTGAAATGATCGACCCATTTTACGATGTCCGCGAACTGTGAGAGCTTTCGTCGCTGTATGTCGCGTCGGCGCGCGGACGGTTCAATGATCAAGTAGGTCATCGCTGGCGTGTTTTTGTGTTTTTTCAGCCAGCGCAGAATGTCCAGCGCGAGTTGCCCATCGTGGGCTCCGGCTTCGATGAGGTAGGTTTTCTCATTTTTGGCGTCACCGGAATGGCCGAGTTGAAGCAACCAATCCGCAAAGCGCATGGCCAGCATTTCGCCAAATACGCTGCCCACACTCACGCTGGTAATAAAATCGCCAGCACGTCCAACCTGCGAAGTGCCCCGTTCATAATAGCCGTGCTCCGGATGATACAATGCCGCTTCCATGAATCGCTCAAAAGAAAGCGGGCCGGTTGCCGCAATTTCGGATTTCAGGATTTCAGTTAGTGCGTTCACAGGCTTGCGGTCGGCGCGGGCTTACTGCACCATTCGCCGCAACAACAATTCAAGGGTATGGCCAAAATTGACGCTTTCTTCAATCTGATGATGCAACAAAAGGCATCAGATCTTCACCTCGCTTCCGGCAGTAGTCCGATTCTTCGCATCAGCGGTGAATTGCGTCGGGTCGATTACCCCGTGCTGGAGGCCGACCCGCTGAAGGCGATGCTCTACGAAATCTGTCCGGATATTAAGATTAAACAGTTCGAGGAAACGGGGGACGTGGATTTCGGCTATGAAATTCCGAAAACCGCTCGGTTTCGCGCCAACTTCTTCAACCAGAAATACGGTGTCGCTGCGGTGTTTCGTCTGATTCCATCCACCGTTTTGTCGTTTGAAGATTTCGAGAAATTTGACGCCCCCCTGCCAGCAGTACTTAAGAAACTCACTATGCTGCACAAGGGCATGGTCGTGGTCACCGGGCCAACCGGCTCGGGAAAATCCACGACGCTCGCCGCGATGGTTGATTACGCGAACAAGAATCGCAAAGACCACATTCTGACGGTGGAGGATCCGATCGAGTTTGTGCACGAAAGCAAGAGTTCGCTGGTGAATCACCGGGAAGTCGGTATGCACACTAAGTCCTTCGCGTCCGCGCTCAAGGGCGCTTTGCGTGAAGATCCAGATATCATTCTGGTGGGGGAGATGCGCGATTTGGAGACGATTGAACTCGCGTTGACCGCGGCGAGCACGGGTCATCTGGTATTTGGCACGCTGCACACGGCGAGCGCGGCCAAGACGGTGGATCGTATCATCGATGTGTTCCCGGCTGACCAGCAGAATAAGATTCGCGCGACGTTGGCCGAAGCGATGAAAGGTGTGGTGGCACAGAACCTTTTCAAACGCATCGACAAACCCGGGCGAGTCGCCGCACTCGAGATTCTCGTTTTCACGACGGCTGTTGCCAACCTCGTGCGTGAAGGCAAGACACACCAGATTCCGGGTATGATTCAAGTCGGCAAAAAGCTTGGCAATATGCCGCTCGACGATTCCATCATGGAGCACCTGCGCAACCGGCGGATCGCGCCGATGGAGGCGTTCGAAAAGTGTCTGGATAAGAAGAAATTTTTGCCTTTTCTCACGCCGGAAGAACAGGTCGAGGCACGGGCCGGCGGCGAAGTGGATTGAGAAAACTTTCACGGACTCAACTAACCAGATTGGAACACCATGAATATTGCCGACTTCTCCGACGATCAAGCTCAGGGCCTGCTCGAACTGCTGGTGCTGGGCATGTATGCTGACGGTCACCTGGCTTCAACCGAGGACGCATTTCTCAAAACCCTGGCGGGTCAGCTTGGTTTGCAATCTGGTTACGACACTGATCGGGCCCTTGATGAAGCCGTGACGCGGGTTACCCGCAAATCCCGCTCGCCCGAGGCTGTTCGTGAATACCTTGTTTCGCTGAAGGACACTCTCACCACCTCGGAGTCCCGCGATGCGGCGCTCACGGCACTGGAGGAAATCGTCTGGAGCGACGAACGTTTCACTGATGAGGAGCGGAAATTTACGAATATGGTAAAGGAAGTATTTGAACTCTAAGCGGAAGTTCCGGCATGCAAAATAACGAACTCGATTACGTTTTGAGGACGATGCTCGATTCCCAGAACGATGTATCAGACCTCAACATTACCGTTGGGAAGCCCCTTCAAGTAGAATCATCCGGCGAACTCGTGCCTGTCGCCATTGAACCCGCTGTTGAGAAGTTGACCCCGTTTCAATCCGAGCAATTGGCCTTGAATCTGGTGGGTGGCAACCGCCGGCTGACCGAAGATTTGATCCGGACCGGTTCGTGTGACTCCTCCTACAGCATCGGTGACTCGGCCCGATTCCGGGTGAACATCTTTTCTCAGCGCGGCAACTATTCGATTGTCCTTCGCAAACTCAACACGGAAATCCCGACGCTGGAGCAGTTGAACATGCCCGAGGTGTTTGGCAAAATGGCCAAGGAAAAAACCGGATTGCTCCTGGTGACGGGTGCGACAGGTTCCGGAAAATCCACCACGCTCGCCGCGTTGCTTAACTCAATCAACCTGACCAAGTCCGTCCACATCGTCACTCTGGAGGATCCCGTCGAGTTTGTGCATCCGCATCGCAAAGCCACCTTCAACCAGCGTGAAATGGGGACGGATTTTGATTCGTTTGCCAGCGGCCTCCGCGCTGCGCTTCGCCAGGCGCCCAAGGTAATTCTGGTGGGTGAGATGCGGGATCGTGAAACGGTTGAATTGGGTCTGAGCGCTGCCGAGACCGGTCACCTGGTGGTATCCACCCTCCACACGATTGATGCCGGTCAGACGATTAATCGCATATTGGGTATGTTCGATCTGGAGGAACAGGACCAGATTCGTCAACGGCTCGCCGATACGCTGCGCTGGGTAGTCTGCCAGCGCCTTGCTCCCAAGGTGGGTGGCGGTCGGCACGCCCTACTCGAAATCATGGGCAATAGTATCCGAACCAAGGACTCGATTGCCCAGGGCGAGAGCGATGGTAAGACTTTTTACGAAATTATCGAAGCCAGCTCGACCTTCGGTTGGAAGCATTTTGACATGGCTTGCATCAGCGCATTTGAGCAAAACCTGATTACCGAAGAAACGGCATTATTGTACTGTAGCAAACGCGGTCCGTGTTCGCGCGGTCTCGATGACGTGAAAAAATCCCGTGGCGATATCACGACTGATGTCGAGCGTCTCTCGATGAAAAAAGGGGACGGCAGTGGCGGTTCCGGCAGTCCGCCCCCGTTGACCCTGAAACTGAAGTAACTGGACATGAGCGATTTAGGCTACAAAGCAAGCCGTCCTTCCACCGGCGACACCTCCATGACGACGGCCAGGGAGCAGGGCGTCGGGCAGTTCGAGGAATATGAATTCATCAGCCCGAGCGATAAGCCGGCACTGCTGGCCCTCAGCAGTCTTGAAACAATGGCCAATGTGCAGACCATTTGCCTTGAACTTGGCTACAAGGTGCATGTCGCGAGTAATCACGAGGATTTTTCGAAACGGTTTCTGGCGATGAATTACCAGCTCGTGATCGTCGAGGAACTGTTTGCCGCCGAAAAAGTAGAGGACAATATTATCCTGGCGCGCCTCCAAAACATGCCCATGAGCCAGCGCCGCCATGCCACTCTTATTTTGATTGGTGAACACGTTCACTCGATGAACGCGATGGAGGCGTTTCAGCAGAGTGTTCACGCGGTTGTTAACAAAAGCGATATCTCAAGCCTGGGACAAATCATCTCCAAGACGACGACTGACAATGATGTCTTTCTGCACACGTATCGCGAGGTGCATGAAGCCGGCAGCCGCGGCGAGTTGCGCTAAGCTGAAACGGCCAGGGAGTTTTCGGTTGTTCCGAAGAGTTCCGTTGGAAATCCGTGATGCCCATTTGAAAACGACCCGCCAGAATCCGAACTTTGATATCAGTGAACCTCCAGCGAAACCCGCTTCACGTCACTTGAGTTCAGAAAAAAAAGCTCATCCACGGATTCGCCTCGATCAGGCGCTCGTCGAGCGTGGACTCTGCGACAGTCGCGAGAAAGCCAAGCGCGCCATCATGGCCGGGCAGGTGAAGGTCAACGGCCAGCCGAGGGTCAAGGCCAGCGACAGTGTTACAGATATGGACACTGTCACGGTCGATGTGGCGGAAAAATTCGTCAGTCGCGGCGGGCACAAATTGGAGCATGCCCTCCAGGAATTTGCGGTGTCAGCGGCCGGTGTGACCGCGCTCGATCTGGGCGCTTCCACGGGCGGATTCACCGATTGCCTGTTGCAACATGGCGCGACCAGAGTCTATGCAGTCGATGTCGGCCACGGCCAGTTGACCTGGAAACTTCGCAACGATTGGCGGGTCGTGGTGATGGAGCGGACCAATGCCCGTAACTTGCAGCCCGGCGATTTCCCTGAGCCGTTTAACGTCATCGTGGCGGATTGTTCATTCATTTCATTGCGCAAAATTCTGCCTCCCGCCGTTGCTTTGCTGGCCGCGAACGGTAGAATTATCGCGCTGGTGAAACCGCAGTTTGAGGCTGGCAAGGCCGAGGCTGACAAGGGCGCCGGGGTCATTCGTGATCCGAATGTGCATCGCCGAGTGTTGAATGAGCTGCGCCAATTCGTTGCCGATGAACTGCCGGAAGTCGAATGGTCGGGTGAAACCGAATCCCCGCTGATGGGACCGGCCGGAAATAAAGAGTTTCTGATCCTGCTTGAAAAAACTGGCTGACAATATCAAACGCGTCGGGCTGTTCGCCAACACGGACAAGCCTGCGTGCCGGGAATTCGTCCAGCGAGCGGCTCGATTAATCAGTCGCAGCGGGCGCCAGGTGATTGCTGATGCGGCAACGGGTGCCTTCGCGGGGCTTCGATCAAAGGTATACGACTCAGTTGCCGAATTGGCGGCGCAATCCGATCTCGTGCTCATCTTCGGCGGTGATGGCACGATGCTCAGCGCCGCCCGCGAAACGGGCGGCAGCAAGACGCCGCTCCTCGGAATTAACCTCGGCGGACTCGGATTTCTCACGACTATTCCGGCGGCGGACATGACGCGTGGTCTGCGCGCGGTGTGGGCTGGCGGGTTCTCGATCGAAACTCGATCGATGATTGAGGCGTCCGGCAATCTTTCGGGCGCGCCGTTCAAGGAAGGCGCGATGAATGATTTTGTGGCGAGTCGCGGGGCCGGTTCGCGATTGATCGAACTCGACGTATTTGTCGATGGGGTCGAACTCACGCGTTATCGCTGCGACGGACTCATTGTCAGCTCACCGACGGGTTCGACGGCCTACTCTTTGGCTGCCGGCGGTGCCATTGTGAGTCCCTCCGCGAGCGTTTTCACCCTCACGCCCATTTGTCCACACACACTTTCGAATCGATCCGTTATCGTGAACTTGAACTCGGTCATTGAGATCCGGGCAGTGAGTGATCGTCCCGAAACGATATTTTCCGCCGACGGTGAACTGCTGGGCATATTGCGTCCTGGTGAGAGGATTCGTATCTCGCGAAGTCGCAAGAACGCGCGTCTCCTGCATCTGACTGATGATTCATTTTTCAAAACGCTTCGTACGAAACTCAACTGGCGCGGTTCCCATGTGTGAGCCGCGCCAGTCTCGTGGACATAATTGTACTTTTAAAACTACAACGATAACGTCACCCTTGGTTCGTTGTTGAAAATTTGGATATTTAATCAATGGTTCGACTCAAAGACATAGCTCAACGGGCGGAGGTTTCCGTGATGACGGTTTCCAAAGCATTGCGCGACGCCAAGGATATTTCGGTCAAGACCAAGGCGCGCATCCGCCAATTGGCGCTGGAGATGGGCTACGTGCCCGATGCGATGGCCCAAAGCCTGCGAACCCGGCGTACCCGTTTGATTGGCGTGATGATTTCGTCGGCTACCAACCCCATTTTTGCGCGGACACTGATGGCGATCGAGGAATGGGCATTTCAACTCGGTTACGAGTTGCTCATCGCGCATTCGCTGAACCAGATCGACCGGGAGGAAACTTGTATCCGGCGAATGTTGGCTCGGCGGGTCGATGGCATGTTCATTACGCCGGTCTATCGGATGCATCCGTCGGCGCCGATTTACGAGGAACTGGTACGCCTGAAAATCCCCGTGGTGGTCATGGGTAATCGCGCGAGTTTCTGCGCGGCCATACCCGCAGTGGAAACCGACGACGCCGTTGCCAGTCAACATCTCACCGAATACCTGCTGGATTTGGGTCATAAGCGAATCGCCTTTTTTGCCGGCCCGCAGATTTCGCCGCAAGCCCTCGAACGATTTGAAGGACATCGTCGTGCGCTACGCGAGCGCGGTCTGGATACGGAGGATGATCTGATTTTCTCTGCCGGAACCACGATTGACGAAGGCGCGAAAGCCGCCGCTCAGTTTATCGATGAGAAATGTGACGCCACGGCGGTCATGTGTGTGAATGATCTGGTCGCCGTCGGTGCTGGAAACGTGTTTCTCAACCAGGGAATTCGGATTCCGCAGGACGTTTCTCTGACGGGATATGGCAATATTCTTACGAGTGAATTTTTCCGGATTCCGCTGACCACGGTGAGGCAGCCGAAATTCCGCCTCGGCGCGATTGCGATGGAATTGATGCAGGCACTTATGCGCGGTGAATCAGTCGAGAGTCGCCGGCTCTCCGCTGAACTGGCCATTCGGCAAAGTACTGGACCCGCTCCGGACGGAGGAAGGCGCGGATTAAAACCCACGCTGAACGCCGGGGGCAATTAATCCGAGTCCGGCCGCAGGAATTTCTCCGCAGCACTATCAGCGAAGCGTAAACCTTGTCGGGTCAGTCGAATTCCATCCTCCTCCATGGTCGCCATTTTCTCAGTCGCGAGGATTCGCATATCCTCCGCCCACTCGCCGCGCAAATCGTGGCCGGTCACACCGGTGAATTCGGCAAAACTCCAGCCCGCGTTCATGCGCAAACCGAAGGCTGCCGTTTCACCAGCCCGGCTGCGGGGTGACAATTCTTCGTGAAACTCATGCGCCCGCTTTCCCTTTTCCAATTCCTCGCAATACATTTGTGTATTGCTCCAGTTTTTTGTGCGAACGCCACGGACATATCCGGTGGCGCTGGGGCCAAGACCGTAGAATGATCCGCCCCGCCAGTAATTCACATTGTGTCGGCAGGCACGGGAGGGAAGGTAATCATGCCGGGCGGCGGATTCGGTCGCTGATGTGCCATCGCCGTCGTCGCGGGCAAAGTTCGCGATCTCATACTGCCTGAATCCACGAGCCTCGACCGTGTCCACCAATTCCTCGTACATGGCCTCAACCAGATCTTCGTTTACATCGAACTTGCCCGCTTGGAGCTGAGCAAAGAGCGGTGTGTCCTCTTCGTAAATCACTTCGTAGCAGGAAAGATGTTCCGTTTCCAATCCGATAATTTCCCGGAGCGTCTCCCGCCAGATTTCCATCGTCTGCCCCGGAATGCCGAACATCAGATCGAGATTAATGTTTTCGAATCCAGCCCCGCGCAGAATGTCGTAGGATTTGAAAACCTGCTCGCGTGAATGAATTCGTCCGAGGCGCTCGAGCAAATCGGTGTTCATCGATTGCACTCCCATCGAAACGCGATTCACTCCAAACTCGTGCAACAGATTCGCCTTGTCGGTTGACACGGTAGCCGGATTGCACTCGACGGTCCACTCGTCGGCCCCGAGAAGATTCAGGCGCTCCATGGCCTCGAGAATCTGCCGCCATTGGCTGAGATTGAGAAGCGACGGTGTTCCGCCGCCGAAGGAGACCGTATTGGGCCGCAGATCCGGCGCAACCATTTCCAGTTCACTCACGAGCGCATCAACGTAACGGCTGACGAGATCACCGCTCGGTAGCTTGGAATAGAATGCGCAATACTCGCACTTATGTGCGCAGAACGGAACGTGAACGTAGAGACTGGTGACGGGGGACTGGACGGCTGGAGTTACCGACTCATGGAGTATCGCCGTTTTCATGCGTTCTCACTCGGAGACTCCAGCCGCGATCTTTGCAATCCGCTCAAAGTTTCAAATGCACCCACAAATCCGCCGGTTGAAGTCGCATGTTGATGTAGAACTGCCCGAAGTCACCGTACCGCGCACTGACTTCGTCAAAGCGCATTTCGTAAACGATCTCTTTGAGCGCGTCGAGTTGGTGGGAGACAAGGGTGACGCCCCATTCCCAGTCATCGATGCCTGTCGATCCGGTAATCAGTTGGCTTATTCGCCCAGCGTATTTGCGGCCGACCCGGGCGTGTCCGCTCATCAGCTTTTTCCGGGCGTCAAAATCCATCACGTACCAGTTGTCATTGCCTGAACGCCGTTTGTTCATCGGATAGAAAGACATCACTTCCCAATCCTGGATCTCGGGGTAAAGCCGGAAATGTCGATACGAATCAACGTGTTTCTTTGCCTCTTCAAACTTCGTTTTGAATTCCTCGCTCTCCGGGTCGAGCTTTTCCTGGTTGATCAATCGCGCTTCGGCGTCTTCGTGGGTTGGCTGATACTCCGTGAGTTCGGTAACGCTGAGGTAGGAGTAAACACAGTCGATCGTGCCGGGCTGAAAGCAATCCTCCAGATCGCGGTGCATCTGCGCCAGCGTGCCGAGTTCCGCGGCCATCAACCAGAATGCAAAATCGGCTTTGCCGCCGACATTGGCATACGTCCGCAGGAAGGGTTGGCAGGGATTGTTGTTCGCGTTGCAAAGGGCTTTCAGTTTCTGCAAAATCTCTTTCGATTCGTCGGGCGTCAGTTCACTCCACGCCATTCGGTCCACGCGGTAGAAGAGATGCATTACATGAATGCCCTGGTCCAGTTTCACGGTCGGTAGTTCCATATTTCAGTTTTCAGTAATCGGTTTTCAATAATCAATTCGGGCATGCGATCATTCAATGTCCAGCGCGCGTTCGAGCAAGTGCTCGAGCTGGTTGACGATACCGCCATCACTGGTCACCAGATCGGCGCCTGCGGTCATCGCCTGATCCAGCAGTATTTTCGACTTCGTATCCGCAAAGGCGATGACCGGCAGATGCCGGGTCGCCTCGTTCGTCTTGAGCTGGTTGATGCAAATGCGCGCGTCACGCGTTTTCCACACCAGATCCAGCACGACCAGCAACGGTGTTTCCTGCTCGGCGAGCGAGACCAGTTGCACCAGATCTTTGACTTGCCTCACCCGATAGCCGAGGTCGCCCAGTTTCAAACATACCTGGCTTCCGGGGAGCAATCGCTCATAGGCGACGAGTGCGAGCGGTTTTGTCACCCGTGCAGCTTGTAAAAGCCAACCTCAAAAAGCAAAATGTTTCGCGGATGTTGGCGGGCGCATCTTGATACTGGCCCCGAACGGGAAACGGGCGGAGCGCGGTTGTGTGCGGAGCACCCGCCGCCGCGCGGCGAAAAGCGCGGGGATTACCGGCGAATCCGAAGCGTTCTGTTCGTTGCTGCGGCTGCGGCTGGTCTGCGACACAGCGGGGGGCATTTCCCGAATGCGCCCTTCCTTGCCGAATGCCTCGTTCCCCGAAATTTGCGGCGGGACGCCGCAAATGGCAGGCGAGACGCCCGCGCTCCCCGAAGCGGTGAAAGATTCGGGTGATAACGAAAAGACCCTCGCGTCAATAACTCCGACACCGGTATCAAGAATCGCTTTTGCCTTCTCTGAGGCAGCAATCAGCATGGGTGGGAGCGCGGACTTTAGCCCGACTTAGCGGACTGGAGGGTGGAAACGACTATTTTCAACCGTCTGC
>CALBIE010000727.1 GCA_937893495.1 uncultured Verrucomicrobiales bacterium
CGTTTCCAGCCTTCCAGTGTATCTGGCCAGACTTACAGGGGCGTTTTCCTCACGAGGCTGGCTTTGACACCCGCTTTGTCGACAGGCAGATCGACTTATCACTTCCACGGACATGACCGACTACCACGAACAACTGAGGGCGAACAAGCGGGTGGAGACGAACCGCCGCCACGGGTTTCCGCTCGATGCTGGTCGGGGATTCGATAGCACCCTTTGCGCTCCACAGTTGCTGTCGGCGGCGGTCGCTCACCCTTGACGTTGGGTGAAAGAGCTTACTTTATGAAACTGATAACCCCCCTGTGGAGTGATCCTGTCGGATGGGCCGAGCAAGTGGCAAAGACGAAGCTTCGCGTATTCATCTGGACATTTATTCACATCTGCTTTGTCTCAGGCGGTCTCTTCGGCATTGGTTGGCTGGTGCAGAAGCTGCCTTCGGACTCGAACCTTGGCTGGTCTGCGGTCCTGATGGGTGCCTGCCCGATTGTGTTCATCGGTGTTGCATATCCCGCCATGTATTTGTACGCGATGCACCGGCTGTTGAAGATGCTCAAAGAGGTTGCACCCGAAAAGTGAGAGATTTCACCCAACGAATGACGCATAGCTTTGATTCGGAGCGATAGCGGAGACATCAAAGCTATACCTGGGTGAACCAACCTTCGCCACCGGCTACCGCGCGGCAGGCTGGTCCGGCGAACGGTCAGTCGGCGCTCATTGGTCGCCGGGCAATTTTTCTTCCCTCTTGCGGATTGCTTTTTGTCCGCAGTGAGAAATTATCGCAATTTTTTTCGGATATCAGCGTCTATTCGCGTCCATCAGCGGTTTGTTTTCTGCCTGGTTCCAGCCCAAACCGTGAATGGAATCCTTCGCCCGCTTTACACCCCGGGCAACTCCACCTATTTTGGCCGCTGTGACCGGGAACGGTAAAACCAGAGTATTGGTCGGAATGAGCGGCGGAGTCGATTCGTCGGCCAGCGCGGCGATGCTGATCGAACAGGGCTTCGATGTCGTGGGCGTGACGCTCAAACTCTGGCCGCAGGATTGCGTCAATCGCGCCGAAGACAAGTGCTGCGGCCCGCAAGCCGTTACAGACGCCCGCTCGGTCTGCCACAAGTTGGGCGTGCCCTACTACCTGATCGACGAAGCGGAAGATTTCCAGAAGGAGGTCATCCACTATTTCGCCGAAGAATATAAAGCCGGCCGCACGCCCAACCCATGCGTGATGTGCAATGAACGGTTGAAATTCGGCAATCTCATTCGCCGGGCTGATCAATTTGGCGCGCAATATATTGCCACCGGACATTTCGCGAGACTGGAGAAATCGCCAGACGGCCGCACCCTGCTTTACAAGGGCCGGGACGAACGCAAGGACCAGAGCTATTTCCTGTTTTCCCTCAAACAGCATCAGCTTTCCCGGGCGATGTTTCCGCTCGGCGACAAGACGAAGTCGGATACGCGGGAGATCGCCCGCGAGTGCGAACTGAAGACGGCGGACAAGGAGGAGAGCATGGAAATCTGTTTCGTGCCGGACAAGGATTACGGAAAGTTTCTGCAACAGGCCGATCTCGTTCAGAAACACACCGGCGATATCGTTGATACCGACGGCAAAAAACTGGGCGAACACAATGGCATCGAGTTTTACACCATCGGCCAACGCAAAGGCATCGGCCTCTCCTCCCCCACGCCGCTCTATGTCATCGAGTTGGATGCCGCCAATAATCGAGTGATCGTCGGTGACGCATCCCGGTTGGAAAGCGATGAATTCATGGTCGAGCGTTGCAACTGGATTCCCTTTGATGAGCCATCCGGCACTTTGGAAGTGACCGCAAAGATTCGCTACAATCATCCGGGCGCAACGGCGACGATTGAGCCGATGTCCGATGGACGCGCACGGGTGAAGACCCACACAAATCAGCGAGCCGTCACCCCCGGACAGGCGTGCGTTTTTTATCAGGACGACCTCGTCGTCGGCGGTGGCTGGATTGCCCGCGCCTGAAACGACCTGCTTGATAATTTGACTTCGAAGCCACTGACCAATGGCGCTTAAGTTAACGACCCATGGCGGCGCAATTTTCGGGCAGCTTGATTCCTGAGGAGGAAAAGGTAGGCTCCGTTGCATGAAATCCTGGACGGTGATTCTCGCCATCACATTTTTACATATTGCCACGACACCCTCCACGGTGTTTTCCGCGGAAGGCAAGACACCTTCCAAGGCGGTGCCCGCCAAGAAAACAAAAAACATCAAACCGTATGACGAAATCATCACCAAAGATGCCAAGTCGAAAAAGGGGTTGTTCTATACCCATCGCATTGATGACAAACTTTTTTACGAAATCCCCGAAGACGCGCTGGGACTTGATCTGTTGTGGGTGACGCAGATTGCCGAAACCACCGCGGGCAGTTCCTACGCGGGGATGCCCGTGGGCGACCGGGTAGTACGCTGGGAAAAACGGGGGGACCGCATTCTCCTTCGCGACGTTCGATATGGAATCCGCGCGGATACCGATGACCCGATCGCCACAGCGGTCAAGGCCTCCAATCTGGCCCCCATTATCCGGGTCTTCGATGTCAAAGCCTACGGCAAGGACAAAGCGCCGGTGATCGAGGTGACGAGCCTGTATAACAAGGACGTCCCCGAGTTCAGTGCCGCAAAATCATTGAGCGTGGGCGCCATGGACAGCGGTCGGACGTTCATCGAGGAGGTGAAAGCGTTTCCAGACAACATCGAAGTTCGGATATTGACCAGTTACAATCCAGGCAAAGGAACCAGTCCGAGCGGAGCCAGCGCCCGCACGCCACGGTCGAGCGGAATTACCGCCCTCATTCATCACAGTATGGTTAAACTTCCGGAGCAACCGATGAAGCCGCGACGCTACGATTCCCGGGTCGGGTTTTTCCGGGTCGGTTTTACCGACTATGCGGATGATTCAGACCATCAGGTGGAGGAGGTTCAGTATATCACCCGATGGCGGTTGGAGAAAAAGGATCCAAAAGCGAAACTTTCGGCACCGGTCAAGCCAATCGTCTTTTATGTCGGTCGGGCAGTTCCGAAGAAGTGGCGATCTTTCGTAAAGCAGGGCATTGAAGACTGGGTGCCGGCGTTCGAGGCGGCGGGGTTCAAGGATGCCATCCAGGGCAAATACGCCCCGGACCCTCGCGAAGATCCGAATTGGGACGCGGAAGATGCGCGAATCTCCACCATCCGCTGGCTGCCTTCCAACATTGAGAACGCCTTTGGTCCCCATGTACACGATCCGCGCACGGGCGAGATTCTTGAGGCCGATGTCCGGATGTATCACAACATTCAGAAACTGGTTCGCGACTGGTACTTTGTGCAAGCCGGCCCTAACGACCCAAGAGCCCGGAAACTCCCCCTGCCCGACGATCTCGTCGGCGAACTCATTCGGTTTGTGGTCGCCCACGAAGTCGGACATTCGCTGGGGTTACCACACAACATGAAGGCGTCATCATCCTACAGCATCAAGCAACTGCGGGATCCGGTCTGGACAAAGAAGAACGGCACGGCTCCTTCCATCATGGACTACGCCCGCTTCAACTATGTGGCGCAACCCGGCGACGGTGCGGCGCTGACCCCCAGGATTGGCCCTTACGATCACTTTTCCGTGAACTGGGGTTATCGCGAGTTTGGCGGCAATGCAAGCGAGAAGAAAGAGTTGGGGGAAATTTTGGCAAAGCAAATCGACGATCCCATCTTACGCTTTGGCGGCTCAAATTCCTCCATTGATTCAACCCAGCAAACAGAGGATCTGGGAGCTAACGCGGTCGAGGCGACCCGCCTGGGCCTGAAAAATCTGGAGCGTGTGGCGGGATACCTGGTGAAGGCCACGGCCCGGAAAGGTGAAGACTACTCACTACTCTCAAACATGTATAATCAACTCCTGAACCAGTGGAAGCGCGAAATGGGACATGTCGTCAACGTGGTTGGAGGAGTGAAGGAGATCAACCTCTACTACGGCGATGCCGAACAGCGCTATTTCCCCGGGGCAGCGGATTATCAGAGCAACGCCGTCACTTTCCTGCTGTCGAACGCTCTGTCCACACCCGAAAAATTCGTTACTTCGGATATCGTCAGAAGAATCTCTCAGGAAGGAGTTGCCTCGAACGTACTGTCGGCACAGAAGGTAATCCTGTCGTCGCTGATCAGCAGCGCTCGTATCAAGCGAATGTCCGAACTGACCGAGGTCGAGGGGGACAAGGCTTATTCGCCGACGACGCTTTTTGCAAACCTGCGGAATGGTTTATTCCGTGAATTGATCAAAGGGAAAACCAGCGAGATAGACTTGTATCGGCGAAACCTGCAACGGTCGTATATCGGCATGTTGACAAAAGCGCTGCAGAATCCGGTAACCGACTCAGATTTACCCGCGCATGCGCGGGCTGAATTAGCGACGATTGTGG
>CALBIE010000728.1 GCA_937893495.1 uncultured Verrucomicrobiales bacterium
TCGATTGGCTCGATCAATTCGTCGTTCGGGCCTTTCTGCCACAGCACTTCCGGACGACTCACCAGCACTTCGAAACCCTCGCGACGCATTTGCTCGACGAGAATGGCAATCTGCATTTCGCCCCGCCCATTGACCGCAAAAATCTTCGGATCGCTCGTCTGGTTAATCTTCAGCGACACATTGCTGCGGGTCTCCTTGACCAATCGGTCCCAGAGATGCCGGGCGGTCACCGACTTGCCGTCGAGACCGGCGAGTGGACCATCATTCACCGCGAATTCCATTTGAATGGTCGGAGGATCAATCGGCTTGCCGGGCAAGGCCGGCCGTTCTTCGGAATCACAGAGGGTGTCTCCAATGTGGGCTTCTTCAAACCCCGCCAACCCCACCACATCGCCCGCATGCGCTTCTTCGATTTTGATCCGGTTCAATCCTTCAAAATGGAAAATCGCGGAAATTTTTCCCTTGGAGATTGATTGATCCAGATGATGACATATTGCCGGTTCCCCGACTCGGACAACGCCGGAATTAATCTTCCCGAACGCAATTCGCCCGAGATAATTGTCGTAGTCGAGATTCGCCACTGGCATCTGGAATCCTTCGCCCGCATGGGCGCGGGGCGGCGGGATGTGCTCCACAATCATTTCGAACAATGGCTCCATGGTGCCGCTGACATGTTCCAATTCCAACTTGGCGTAACCGTCCCTGGCACTCGCATAGCAGAACGGAAAATCCAACTGTTCATCCGTCGCATGGAGCTGAATGAACAATTCAAACACCTGATCCAGCACCTTCTTGGGATTGGCGAATTCGCGGTCGATCTTGTTGATGACGACAATCGGCTTGGCACCGGCTTCCAACGCCTTGCGCAGCACGAAACGCGTCTGCGCCTGTGGACCTTCCAACGCATCCACCACCAGCAGCACCCCGTCGATCATGCTCATGATTCGCTCGACTTCGCCGCCAAAATCCGCGTGCCCGGGGGTATCCACGATATTAATGTGGTAATTGTGATACTTGAACGCGGCATTCTTGGCCTTGATGGTGATGCCTTTTTCTCGTTCGAGATCCATCGAGTCCATGATGCGCTCCTCGGAGGAGTGAGCCTCGTTGGCGCGAAACGTGCCGGATTGTTTGAGCAGGCAATCCACGAGGGTGGTTTTGCCATGATCAACGTGCGCGATAATCGCGATATTACGGATGTGTTGCATAATCAGCCGGTCAACCCGCAGTGAGCGGGCGCGGGAGTCTGCCACAGGTTGCCGCGAGTGCAAGCGTCGAAAAGAGGATTCTGGCCGAAAGGTCAAAAAGCGCACCCATCGGCGATTGCCAGCCCGTTCAACCGGTAGCCGCCGAGGTAAGGAGGCGGACTCTTCAGGAAATGGAAAGCCTCATAAATCCGCCTCTTTACCTCGACGGCTACGATATCAATGCAGTCCAGACGCTGGCGCAAAGAATGGCGCGGCCGTGAATGTCGCGAAGCGTCTCGAGTGCGTGCGTGTTTACCGCCGCTTTCCGCTGTTCCGGAAGAAGGTTTTTAACAGAACCGTTACCGCGTGCCACTTCGTAGTGAGGCGCATGTGGTCAGGCCAATTCCGCTTTAACTTCACCGATCAGCTTTTCCAGTCGTTGACCGTACTCGACATAGTTTCGCAGAGTATCCTCGTCGGACGCTGTCGAATTCGCATCGTGGAAGACCACGACCATGTGCGGCTCGATGGAGATGCCGGCGTCATATCCGCTGGCAAAGGCGTCTTTGAGAATATCGCGCACCCGGCCCTGCCCTTCGCCGGGGAAGTTGTAGTTGGCGTCGTTTTTCGCATCCACCCAGGTGCAGTCCTTGATGTGGATGTGCGCGGTGTGCGGTTTCATGTGCTGCCAGAATTCCCACGGGTCCTGCCGACCCCACGGTTTCGGGCCGCGACGGTCCGAGTTGAAAATCGGATTGGCAGTGTCAAAGACCCATTTCAGGCCCGGCACATTTTCCACCAATTGCTCGGCGGCCACCCAACTCATGCCGCCGTAATTCATGCAGTTCTCGTGAACCGGTTGCAGACCCTCGGCAAGGAACATGTCCGTGACTTCCTTGACTCGATCGAACACCGCTTGAGGAATCGAGTCCGCATCCTCCTCAGGCTTGAAACTCATCACGCGCACGAATTTCGTGCCGAGTCGTTTCATCCGCGGAATGCAACGCTTCACTTCATCCAGTGTCACGGCGAACGGCGTTTCGATGGTTTTCCCCCAGTTCATGATGGTGGAACCGAAAGCGTAGATGCCGATGTCGTTTTCCTTGAGCTTTGCCTCGACGATGTCGAACGCCGCATCCGGAATGTCATGCAGATTGCCCTTCGGGAAGCCCTCGACTTCGACGCCACGCATTTCGATCCATTTCCAACCAAGCTCTTTGGTTGCCTTGATTTGCGATTCCAGCTTGCTGCCGCCTTCGTCGCCAATTCCCATCAGTTCCATAATTCAGTTCCTTTCGTATCCGTGTCGAACAATTGATATTCAGTTTTGGTTTCGATCAGCCCATTGGTAATTTCCATCGAACATTCATTTTCCCGTAGCCAATTCCATCAACGTCCCATCCTTAATCTCCTGAAGCGGTGATTTACATTCGATGGATTCCAGATTCAATGATGATCCCGCG
Organism: uncultured Verrucomicrobiales bacterium; assembly: GCA_937893495.1. Lineage (GTDB taxonomy): Bacteria > Verrucomicrobiota > Verrucomicrobiia > Limisphaerales > JAYPXF01 > CALBIE01. The sequence goes on from CALBIE010000728.1 coordinate 2,651, forward strand.
CCATGAGGTGACTGTATTCAGCCAGCTACAGATGGCAAGAAACGTCGCAATATTCCCCGCCGTGCCATATTTGCTGACGACTCACTGTAGTTTCACAGCACGGTAGTATCGGCGCGGGTGGTTCGTTACCGAGGTGTCCGAGAAATAGACCGCGTTGGATAGGCTTTCAACGCTACCCAAGGAAACCCAGTCAACCAAATTGGTCGAAAACTCCAGCCGATAGCTTCCTGCGTTGGTGGTCTCCAAGGCCAATTCAAAGCGCTTCGTCGCCGCGGCAGTGTAGGTTCCTCCCCTTTGGGTGGGTTTGATTGCGATTCTCAGCGGCTCAGAGGTTTTAGCAGCTCCACGGTCATCGTACGCTCGGAGGTGATAGCGGTGAAAACCAGTGCGAAAATTGTTTGCAGAAATGCCGTTGAAAGGAGCCGTAATGTCAGTAAAGAGAAGCGTGTTTCCCTCATACAATTCGACCTTGGAAATACCGCCGTCTGGATCAAAAGCGTTGTACGTTATTGCAAAACTCGCGGGCGAAGTAAAAACGCTGCCTTCTGCAGGAGAGGTGAATGCAACGGCAGGAGGGGCGTTTGTTGCCGTGTACATTCCAACACGATAAACGATGCCTAACGGCGAGTTTCCAACCCAGCGTGTACGAGTTCCCGAGGCGGCAAGTTTGTTTGTCGAAAGGCCCTGTCGGTATAGTGAAACACCAGTCGAGACACCGTTGTCCGCATCCGCGTAAATGATGGCCGTGTCATCACCGGTAAAGCACGGATAGCTAATCCTTCCCGGACTGGCGGCTATGAGGCCAATCGTGCCCCGGTCCAAATCAGCCACGATAGGAACTGAGTTTCCACCGTAAATTGTTTCAAACAAAACAAAACGACTGCTTGTCTTGCTGAAACACGGGTTTCCACTCTGCAACTCAGAATTGGGCGGGATGAGTACTTTGACGTCGAGAGAAGCCATGTTCAGAGCGTAGATGGACCACGCGGAGAAAGTTCGACCGTCCGGGTCGGTCGCCGTAGATAGTGCATCGAAAACCAATTGACCGCCATCGGGTGAGAAAGTCATGGCGTCCGCGAAGCTGATGTTGCTGATCGGTGAGCTGTCAAACACAGGCGTCTTAAGGTTGACCGTGGTGGCGATGCTGTTCACTAAGTCCAACAATAGGATTTGACTCGTCGGCAGTCCGTTGCTTCGTAGCACGACGGCGGCATAGTTCGCCAGTGGTGAAAACGCTGTGGAATGAACCTGTCCAATGGCAAACAAATTGGGCGTTCCTCCCGCAGTATTCAGAAGAGCAAGCGAGTTGCCTGCTGTCACATAAGCCACCAGACTGCCGTTTCCCGTGACGGATGGGCGGGAGACTCGGACGCTTCCCCTGAGTTTGACGCCGTTAGTCGGGTCGCCGAGCGCAGGATCTCGGCGAGCAATGGAGTAGCCCGAAACAGTTGAGTCGTAATAAACCCAAATTGCGGAGTCCGGTGAGAAAACCGGCGGCAAATTGGTAGGCGATTCGTCAACCGTCGCCGGTGCACCGTACAATTCTATCGCATCAAAGCCTTCAGCAACTTTCAATGCTTGGGGAGAGCCAACGCCAAACAGTTCCTCGGCGGAGGCGATGGCACCAAGTCGTGCATCAATGAATTGGGATTGGGGCAGAAGCTTCGTTGTGAGGCAGCGGTAAAAGATCCCTTCCGAATCCGGGACACCAAGGTTTCCACTCAATCCGGAAGCAATCAGGTAATAGGCCCGGTTGATGATGCTGCTGTTCAAATGTACCCCTCCGTTATCACTCGTGGTGTCTATGAAGCTCGACATCTTCGACGGGTAAGGCGCACCGGAAGCACTGTTCAGAGCAGGTGGATTGCT
>CALBIE010000729.1 GCA_937893495.1 uncultured Verrucomicrobiales bacterium
TGATCGGCGTGATGTTCGCGCGATGCTTCTCCAGCGGCTTCAGGGCTTTCGAGAACGTATAGTCGGCGCCCGCCTTCGTTATCTGAAAGTCGATCGTGTTCACACCATTGGGCAAATAAATGAACACACTGCGACGCGGCTTGAGCGGTGCAGAAGCGCCACGGGTTTGCCAGGGGCGCATGCAATCCAGCAGAGGAAGCGCGATGGTTGCCCCCAGACCGCGCAGCATATGCCGCCGACTGAGAAGCCAGTTTTGTCTGAGAAAGTTGCTCATGATTCAGATTTCTTTTTCGACCAGGCCACAGATGGCTGCGGAGCCTTGTTCCACACGGCAGTTACGGAATTAATTGAGGATCAGACAATACAGTCAGTGGTCAAGAATTCAATGACGGGAAGGCTTGAATGGATACGCGAGTAGCGAGGTGGGGAGAAGGATTAGTTTCATTCCGATGAGTCGCGACTAGTTCAAATCCAGATCGTTCGCCTGGCGCTTCTTCCTGGCTTTCTTCGGAGGATAATCGGGGTGCAGACCTGGCATGCGTGGGGTGCTCGGGCGGATGGGGCCCCAGTTCAGCGAATACGGATGCGCGGCGATGAGCTTCTCAATCGTCTCCCAGTTCTTCTTCACCTGCGCGCCGATGGTTTCATCCTTTTTCTTCCAGTAGCGCTCCATCAGCCGGATGTTCTCCATCTGGAGCAGGGTGTAGGTGAGACCGGTCTGCACAAAATCCACGCGCTTTGCAAATGCCGAACCAACGGGCACGGCCGCGGCCGCGCGGTCAAGGTGGGCTTGTGATTCGCGCAGGCGTTCCTCTGTGTAGAGATTTGGAAAGCTGAAGACGCCGGCCTCGCCGTTCGTGGCGGTGAAGGCCATGCGCGCCCGCTCAAACGCGTCGAAGTATTCGCGGACGGGTTGCGCGGCGGGACCGAAGGCGCGTTGGTAATAGTCATCGAGGATGGCGTCGGCATCGGCGGCCGGATTCCAGACGAGCTGGGCCATCACATAGTACTGCGGTCCGTGCGTGGCCCAGTGTTCCCACACGCTGTCGATGAAGATGCCTTCGCAATGCGCGGCGGCCACGTCCTTGAGGTCGCGGATGGTCTGCTGTGTGGAAAGATCCGGTAGGCCCTGCTGCCACCCGGCGGGACTGCCGGTGTTGGGTCGCCACAGCATGGACGGCACAATCTTGGCCCACGCCTCGAACTGCTGCCGATAGGTGTCGCCCCGCGTTGAACCGCGGTCCACCAGATGCGTACGGCCGAAGAAGTTCGCCACAATGGACATGATGACATTGTCCGCCGGCCGGGCCTTTACGGGAGCCGGGCGCGAATGGCCGTAGCTCATCATCAGCACGCGATAGCCTTTGCCCGGATACTTCTTTTCCAAGAGTTCGCCCAGTTTGTTGGCGAAGGTGACATCGCGATCACTCAGCGCCGGGCGTTCCTTGTTCAGGTGATACCAGTTGAACACGCGCGGCTCGCCATCGGGATGATCCCAGGCGGAACACTTCGCGCACACGCAATGGCCGCTCGCCCAGCCGTCGTTCGGCGAGGCGTTGAAGACGGTGATGTTGGGATCCTTGGCGAGTCTCTCGGCCACGCCTTCCAGCCACAGCTCCCAGACCTTCGGGTTGGAACTGCAGAGCTTCGCGTTGTGCGGATTCGGATGACCGCTGCGGGTGCCGTCGGGTTGAAACGCGAAAATCTCCGGATACTTGTCGTGATAGCGATCCCACCAGTCCCCGAAGCCGTGACCACCACCCATCGCAAGCGAGTCGAGTTGCAGCCGCTGACGCATCGTCCACTCGTGGGCGCGCCCGTAGCCCTTGTTGCCGAGCGAGGAGAAATTGAAGACACCTCCACGCGAACGAATCTGCGGATGATGGCGATGCAAGAAAGGGGCGATGGCAATGGTATCACGCTTTGGCACATCTTCCCCCAACTCACCCGGCCAGAACCAGCGCACGCCGAGTTGATCCTGGAGAAACGTGTACACCGCGTTCACAGTGCCGTATTCCCGTTGCTTGCCCTTTATGAGGCCTTCCCTCGTTTCAATTTCGAGATTCGCGGGATCCCAGCGGTCGCGTCCGGCGATGACGATGTGTTTCCCGTTCGCCGCAATCACGATCTCTTCCGGATGTTTGAAATCGAAATCAATCTTCGGGAATAACCCCTTCAACGCCGGCTGGTAGCCGACCCAGATGGCGCGTCTGGGAAGCGGCTTCGGTTCGCCGTCCAGCACCGTCAGTCGCACGCCACAAGTCTTTTCAATGTAGTTCGCCAGCGTAACCGCGGCATCATGCGTGCGCGGTGGTGCATCCTTGAAAACGACGATGGGGGGACGGCCGGAGCCCGGATTCTCGTTCGACAGGATGAAATCGGCGGCGGACAGCGGATGCGAACTTGTCAGCAGAGAGACAATTACTAGCGGCAGCATTCTGGTGATCGCGGGCTTCGAGGGAAAACTCATGCGAACAGATTGACGCCCCGGACAACAATGCCAATTCAATGATTTGTCCGAGATCCGTGGCGGTTGAACGACAACCGGTCACCGGTGGCGGCGCGGGCATCAAACTCGGCGAGAACATCATCGTGCCCAAGGACACTCCGCTGTGCAACGCCTGGCTCGCCCTGCTCCACGGCATCGGCGTGAACGCGGAGTGCCACGGCGACAGCACCGGACCGCTGAAACAGATTATTTCGTAATCGACTGGAGCGCGGCATTCATGCCGCAGAAGCGTTCACTTTCCACAAATGTTCACGCGCATTCCTGTATCGTCAGGGTCAATCACCATCGTGTGTTTCAGAACCAGCCTTTGAAACCCGCGAGAGGCGACTGGCCATTCGACGTTTCTGCGGACTGAAGTCCGCGCCCCAACTGCATCGTTCCGGATCAGCCCCGTAAGGGCGGCAAGAAACTGGGATGCGCGCTGCCGCACTCTTGGGCCAAACATATTCCCTTGCAAAGCTCCGGACACCCGCCTACCTCAAGCGCATGAATGCCCCTCAATGTGCCGCGCTCCATCGAACTCTTTTCGTCGCCATCATCGCCTTCAGCCAATCGGCTTGGGCCCAAAAGAAACACGCACCAATCCGCGGCGACATTCCGTTCGGCGGCGAGTTGAATCCAAAAATGGAAGAGCCGGTTTTTGCCGTCGCGTGCAAGCAGGGCGGACGGATTCTGGTTTCGCGTGATGACGGCAGAACCTGGAAGCAGACCTTTCTCGGCACGGACTCGCTTGAGGACGGCGGATGGCACGGCACGTTTGCGGTTTACGGCCTGGCCTACACCCGCGGGGTGATCGGCGTGTTCTCCGGTTGGGGAACCCCCGGCGTTTACATCGGCTCGGACGACGGACAAAACTGGCGGCATCTCAACGCGCAGCCGGCCAGGAATCTGGGCAGTGTCTGGGGCGCGACGGGTGGTCAGGGCATTTTCCTCACCAGCGCCGATCAGTGGCGCGGGATGACAAGTTCTGGCGACGGCTTTGGGAACTGGAACGTACACAAGGTCCAGAACCTTCTGGGCAAAGGTGGCAAGACGCATCACATGATCTGTGGTTATGGTGATTACCAGGGAGGCCGGTTCATCGTGATTGGCGACAACCAGCACGTGTTCTTCAGCGGGGACGGGTGTCGGACCTGGAACCACAGCCGCATTCCCGCCGAAGCGGGCGGCGGGCAGGAAGTGATCGCTTTCGGCAATGGCGTCTTCCTCTGCAGCTTCAAGGAACGCATCGCGCGCTCGGAAGACGGCGGCAAGACGTGGACGCTTCATGATCCCGGCCTGAAAGGCTGGGGCAAATCCTGGCGCGGGCTCAGCTTCGTCAATGGCGAGTTCTGGCTGACCGCGCAAAAGGGGAGCCACGGCCGCGGAAGCAAGGACGGGATCAACTGGGAAGACCTGCCGAAGGCGACGCCGGGCGGACGATTCGTCGCGTCCAAGGGCGGAACGATCATCAACGTCGAGCGTCGTCGTTACGACATCAAACGGAGCGACGACGGCGGCAAGACCTGGGAATCCGTGTACACAGCGCCCCAGGAAGATGTTTCGTGGGACACGGCGTTTGCCGTTTGGGGAAACGTGAATGCGGTTAAAAAGTAGTCCTTGAAACGGCAGTTGAGATGGCCCACGAAACACACGAATGACACTAAAACAAAGGGTGGGAATGCCGCTTGAAGCCGCGCGGAAACCTCACTCACAAGGTGTGCCGGATTTTTTCCCCACGTTCTACCCTGTTCGTGTGTTTCGTGGGCACAACTGCTTCTTCCAGGGTAAACCGGGTGCAAAGCAACCCTCAAAAGCAGCCCGGAACGCCTCTGCCCGCTATTGCTTTGGCGTCGGTTTGATTGCCGGCTTCCGCAGTTCCTGCGCCACCGTCAGGTAATAGTTTCGTCCGGTGGCGGTTATCAGTTTTTCGGCCAGCGATTCAAGCGCTTCAGCTTTCAACGTTCGGACCGTTTGATCGTTCGGGTGCAGGGCGAGGAGATGATCGCACAGTTCCGCGCACCACTGGGCATTGTTTTCCTTCAAGGCGTCGGCTGCCACTTTTCGCAACGCTCTCTCGCCACCCGCGAGTTTCACCATCTGCTTCGCCTCATCTGCCGGCGGAAGGGAGAACAGATGGGTGGGATTGCCGTCGAACCAGCCGAGGTAGCCGGAGAAGATTGCCCGGACACCCCACTCGATGTTCCCATAGTACTCGCGCAGGTAATCCAGTTTCTTGAAGCGCTCGGGCAACTGCACGTAGGCGACCAGCTCGTCCGGCGTCAGGCCCTGGTTTATGCCGGCGACAGTTTGGACAAAGACGTGCTCGATGGCATCGCGATAGTTCGTAAAGACCTCGACTGTCCGTTGTTCGCCCACCAGCGGTCGCGTGTGGCCCGGCACCACATGGGCGGGTTTGTCCGCGAGCATCAGGTCGAGGCTCCGGATCCATGCCTGGACATCGCGATAGTCGGTGCCGCGAATGGCATACAGGTTCGGCCAGGACTGGTAGAAGTTGTCGCCTGTGAACACCACGCGTTCCTTCGGGAACCAGACGTAAAGCTGATCGGCAGTCTCGCCCGTCGCGGCCACGAGTTCAATCTCCAGCCCGGCCACGGAAATCTTCTTCCGGCCGTCCCGGAAGGTGTCCGTGGGAACGGGAGGGGTTCCGAGGAAGACGTTGCGGTCCTTTGGCGGATACACGGCGGGGGCGATCCCGTTGTTGATCCGCTTTTCCGGCGGCAGCCGGAAGCCGCCCTGGCGCGCTCCGCGAAGGCCATTGATGAAAACGCCCGCACTCTTGAATGAACCGCCCTCGGAATTGAACGGCGACCGCGCATAAATGGCGGGCTTCCGGTCTCCGTCTTCAGCGAACGTCGCCGTGCCACCGGTGTGATCCCCGTGACCATGCGTCAGAATGATCGCCTTGATGGGCAGTTCCGAAATCTTGCGGAATTCTTTCAAGACTGCCTTCGCATGCGCCGGAAACATCCCCGTATCGACGATGACCAATCCGTCAGTCCCGACGATCATGCCAATGTTGGCGGGACTGTATCCGGAGGCGCAATAGACCGACGGGGAGACCTGCGTGATGAGGGGTTCCAATTGCGCGGAACGCTGTTTCAACAGCCGGGTGGCATCCGAGTCTTCCGCATGGACTGAAGGCGCAAGAAGCAAAAGTGTGAAGAGGGCGGTGAGTTGCTTTTTCATATCAGTTCCTGTCGGTCAAATAACTATCATGGTCAACGCCATACCACTCAAACACAAATCCTGAATCTCTTAGCCAGAACGATGCCAGTGAAGCTGGCGGGGCGCGGAATTCATTCCGCAGAAGCGTCCATTTTCCACGAGGGTTCACGCGCTTTCACATGTCGTAGGGATCCAACACCAAGTCGTGTTTCAGAACCACCCATCGAAATCCACATTTCTGCGGAATGAATTCCGCGCCCCGGCCGACTCACGGGGATTCCGTCGGCAACTTCGCCACTTCCACCCGTAATCGAAGATGGTCGCTTACCGCCTTTCCGGCACGGGCATCCTCTTCGCGGAAGGTCGCCATCAACACTTCGCCGAGGGGTGTGCGCTGGTGATCGTAGATGATGTAAATCGTTCCATCCGCCGCCTGCACGCCATCGGGATAGGTGACGTCTTCGCGCTCATCAAGCATCAGCCCGCCCTGCCAGGTCTTGCCGTCATCATCGGAGATGAAGGCCATGAGCTTTTCGCGTTTCACCTTCTCGTTCATTGGACCGTGCTTCACCAGCAGCAGCGCGCCGGAGGTCAGGCGGCGAAGAAAGAAGCGCGCGGTTGGATGCGGCAACGCGAGGCGTCCCACCGGCGTCCAGGTTCGGCCTTGGTCTTTCGAAACGGTTTCGGCCAACCCACGACAGCGCACCATCATCCAGAGCGAACCGTCCTTGCGCTCGACGATCATCGGTTCGTCCGGACCGCGCGTTTTCGCGTCCTCGATGTTCGCCGTGCCGCGCAGCGCAAAGGTCTTTCCCTGATTGGTGGACGCATAGACCTTGATGCTGTTGTCGGCCTTCCACACGGAGGATGTGAGCAGCCAGTCACCATTCGCCAGCGCGGTCGGCTTGTTCAGCATGATGCCGTCACCGAGGCGACGAGGTTCGGACCACTTGGGTTCGTCGGCATCCGGTTCGTTGGTGGTGATTGCCCAGATGCCATAACGTCCGTCCTGAACACCAAATGCCTGTCCCCAGAAAACCCACAGGCGTCCTTGTGGATCCATCCAGATGCACGCGGACATGGCTCGCACGCCCTGGCGCGGAAGAATCATCAGCTTCACGTCCGACCACGAACGGCCGTCGTTGTCGCTCCACTTCACCACCTGATAATTGCGTGAGCTCTCGACGTCCCGTCCGTAAACCACCCACAACCGCCCGTTTGCCGTGCATTCGACGCCCGGAACGCCCTGCCGTTTGGTTGGTGAGATATGCTGACGCCACGGATTGACGATGACGTAGGCGGGTTCCAGCGCGATGTCGGGATCGCCCTTGGGCGTTTCTTTGGCGGTGAGATGCGGAGAGGCAATGTCAAAACCGCCGCAGACGAGAAACGTCAACACCATGAAGGAGAATCGCATCGCGGAATCATGACGATTCATTCGGCCTATTCAAGGTTGTCCGACCGCCCATCACTTCCCAATGAACACGTCATCGATCCAGCAGCGGGCATCGGCGGCCTGGCCGTTCACGTAGAGCTTCAGCGAGACGGTTCCGGCATTGGGAGGGGCCACGACTTCCGCCACGTATTCACGCCATTCACCGGGTGGACCGCTCAACGGAATGGAAGCCAGAACGGGATAGGTCTTGTTGGACAGGCGGGCATCGACTTCCAGTTTGTAGCGACCCTGTCCTTCGTTTCGCCGGAACCAGACACTCACGCGGAATCGCTCACCGGGGCGGGCACTGGCATGGCGGGAAAAGCGCGCCCGATAACAGTGTTCCATCATGATTGCGTGTTTTCCCGAATGGGCGTCGGTCTCCGTGAGCACACAACGGTATGGAGAGCGCTCGGCAAACCAATGATGAATGCCGATGCGCGACACCTGATCGGGGTCGAGAACCTTGTCGCGATCGAGCGCAAACTCATCCGGCGCGAGTTTGCCGCCGATTTCCTCAAAGCCGGGATCCGGAACGAGGTTCTTCATCTCGCCCCCCTCGGTCCGCAATGCCGCCGTCTGGAACGCGGCGACGAGCTTCGGTTGCTTTTCGGAATCCGCCGCCTGACGCCACCATGCGGCGGCTTTCGCCGGTCCAAGATTTGTCCGCAGGAATCCGCAGGCCGACTGGATTCCCGCGCTGACCGCCGCGAGCAGTTCGGGTCCCGGTTCGCCGGACTTCATCTCGTCGTAATACGGCGTTGGCCGGCTGTATCCTCGATAGAGCCCAAACCGTTTCAAGGGCGGTTGCTCCAGTGTGCCGGCTATATGGTCACCCATCTGTCGGTTGACCTCATGGACCAAGCGCGCGTCGGCAATGACCTGCCGGGCGGCTTCCAATGAAGACACGTTCGCCTCGCGGAGACGAAAGGCGGCCCATGCCCAACGGACGCCCATTTCCTGCAACTTGAACATGGCATCAAAGAGGCGGACGCGTTCCGCAACCGCTTCGTCCGACTTCGCCAGGCGATTCGCGTCCGCCAATTCATCGGCCGCGCGCGTTGCTTCCTCGGGCGTCAAGACCCTGAACTGTTCGAGCGAACGGCCATGACGAAACGAGCTGACGTCCAGACCGTACGAGTGTGGCACACCTTCGCTGGCAAGCCATCGTTCGTAACCTTTCTCCAAGATGCCGTGGAATCGCCGCATGGGTGCGGCAGCCGGTCCGAAGAATTTTTCGTAATACTCATCGAGCAGTTCATCCACCTTGCGTCGTGGATCCCAAAGCAATTCGGAAGTGACATAAGGGACCGTGTCCGCAAACGGCCATTGGTTGTGCATCTCCATGTAGAAAACGCGGGCGCGTCCGGAACCGGCGGCATAGCGGATTCGCTTCGCGATCTGATGGACGTCGAGCTTGGGCAGGATGAAAAAGAGATCGTCGTGGTGAAGATACAATCCCATCTGCTCCGCACCGGCCTTCATCCAGGCATCCCACGATTCGAACAGACTGCCCGATACCGTCAGCACGGGCACCAATCGCGGATGCGGCTTGACGGTCAACGGCGGATGTTTGGCCGCCGCGTAGGCGAGATAGACGAGCCACTTCGTTGGATGTTGGCGAGCCACGTGTTCGCAGATCTGATTGCTGAACTTCACGTAACGGTCGCTCGTTCCAATCATCATCGAGTAGTCGGTGTTCGGAGCGTCCATGGCCTGGCAGTTCGTGCAGGTGCAGTTGCCGCCGCCGTCATTGATGGCGAAATTGATGCCGGGCGCATCTGGATTTTCCGCGAAGAATCTGGCGACCGCATCGCCCATGATGCGCCCGACCTCCGGATTCGAGACGCATGGTTGCCATCGCGAGGCGCCGCTCTCTTTATCGGGTTGGAGTCGCTTGTCGTTGACCAGCGCAAAATACTCCGGATGCGATTGGGCGTATTGTTCCGGGGGGAGCCAGCGGTTGTAATTCTCCCCGCTGGGCAGCGTCTGGTGTCGCCGATAAAAATCCAGCATCGGACGGGCGCCGGGTGGAAAGGGTTTCAGCGAGAAAGTCCGACTGAAGAAATAGGGCCAGTCGCGCCACTCGACTTCGGGCACGGTCAACGTGGGTCGGCGCGGAATCACGTCGCCCAAATCACCCGGACGACCGGGCCAATACTGCCGGACACCCGCGTATCGTTTCAGGAAGCCGACGATGCCGTTCGCCGTGGCATCGTCGTTCGCGCCGCGAATCAGCAGCGTCCGGGGATTGAGCGTCTTCACCAGAGAACCGCCAACGTTTGGAAAATGCGATTCACCGTAGCGGAGTTCCGGCAACTCCAGCGGCTTCGCTTTGCCGAGCGTCGTGTCCCCCACATGAATGGCCGCCATGCCGGCGGGTATGGGTTGTCCGTCGCGTAAAACCTTGATCGCCGCACCGGTGACGAGATTCAGATATTGCGCCAGCGCTGCCACTGCGGATTGGGCCGCCGTGGACGCATTCGCGGGTCGGACGATGACGCATCGGCCTTGGCCGTCCGTCGCGATGGGAAAGTAAACCGCCGCGCCTTCACGCGGAGGGTCGGGATAGTTGAACGGCAATCGTTCAGGCGGGATCACATCGAACACCCGTTCCGCCGCCCCGAGCGATGAAATCTCAAATGACAGGAGGATGCAGACCACCAGCCGTGAGGCTCCACCGCGATGGTGCCTTGATCGGAATGGCGTTTTCAAATCGGCGGGAGCGCGGCATTCATGTCGCAGAAGCGTCCGTTCACAGCCAACGTTCACGCACCGATTCCTGACATCGGCATTCCGCAGCATCTCATTTGTCAGAACCACCGGGCGAAAACTACGAGAGCAGATCGGCAAATCAACGGTTCTGCGGAATAAATTCCGCGCTCCGATTGCATCGTTCCGCCTTAAACGGCGTTGATAAATATGCCGGAAAACGGCGAGCAACCCTGTGGCAGAATGGTGGATGTTCATCGATATTGCCCCGAGCCTATGCCAGGGTCGCTCGAACAGCAAACAACAGATGGAGTTCATTGACCAGGCAGAGATCCCCGAATTAGGAACCGGATGACGCGTATTGATCTGCCAGAGTGTCTCCGAAAATAGCTCGCCTTGTATCCTTGAACCCAAAGCGCCGGGTCAGGAGACTCTGCCTGCAATTTGTAGGCCCGGTGCCCTCACCGGGCGTCCCCGAAAATCGACGTGTACCGGATGGAGCGATACACAACCAATGTTGCCATTGGGTCCTGACAACAACGACACGCTTCATCCTATTCCTTGACGCATCGCGATGGCTACCGGAGAAATAGCCCGCTCCACTACGAATCAAACCATGAACATTTCAAACTCGTTGCGAACTCTTGTCCTTGGCATTTGCGGAACCGTCTTTTGGCAACAAACGGCATCTTTGGCGATCGACGCCTACGTGGTTGCTGGCCAGTCGAACGGCTGGCGGCTGAGCAGTCTCGCCCAAGGGGCGCAGGTAAAAGGCGGCCCCAAGGTGCATTACTTCGCGATGAAGTGCGTTTCCGAACCTGACTCTTCGGAGATGGTGACGTTGACGGGTCTCAATGAAAACTCAATGGGCTACGGCCTCGCCCGGGCGCTGTTGGAGCGTGCGAACGGGCGCGACATCGTCTTCATCCAATACAGCCGCTGCGGCGCACCGGTCACAGGCGAGGCAAAGAACACCTGGTGGCCCGGCGACGACCCGGCGAAGGGGAAACGATTTGATGGCGGCTTGTTTGCAAGCTTCGAGCGTTATCTCGAATCGGCGCGGTCACAGGTGAAGGCGAAGCTGGGTGAAGAACTCGTCATCAAGGGTTTGTTCTGGCATCAGGGCGAGTCCAACGCCAACCAGGATCGCGCCATCTTTGAGCAGGCGATTCGCAACGTCTTCTGGCGACTCCGCGACGTGACGAAAGTTCCGAACCTGCCCATCATCGCGGGGCATATTCGCAACCTGGGAGAAGGCCCGGCCGGCATCAACGCGACATTGGATCGCCTGGCCAACGAGGATCCGCATCTCATCACCATCTCGCTGGATGGCGAGATTGAATTCGCACCAGATCGTAACGGCAGGAAGGACGTCCACATCG
>CALBIE010000730.1 GCA_937893495.1 uncultured Verrucomicrobiales bacterium
TCGATCACACGCTGCTTCTTTTCGGATCCGCGTCCAGCGCCTTCCATCTTTCCCTCAACTATCCATTGATATTGGCTGGGGCTCGGAAGATGGGTTTCCAACACGGACAATATCTCAACTATGCCGGAGCCGGAGCCTACTGCGGGGGCTGGGCTCCGGGAGACACGGAGCCGTATAAACTGAAGTCAACCCACGAGGATCTTCCGCTGTCGAATCTCTACGTGACCATACAGCAGAAACTCGGCGTCGACACCGATTCCTTCGGCGGTAACACGGGGACGCTGAGCGGGGTTTGAGCGGAACGACTCCGATCCGGCAATCCTTCCTGGCTTCAAAGCGAGGCGCTGAAATGAAGACTATATCGATTGCCGTTGTTGTCCTGATCGCTATTTGGATTGGAGCCTTGCATGCCAATGCCGCCGACTTCTATGTCGCAGCCAATGGCTCCGACGACTGGTCCGGGAAGTTGGCGGAACCGACGGGGAGCGACGGGCCGTTCGCGACTTTGGAGCGGGCGCGTGACGCTGTCCGTGCACTGAAGGCACAGCGTGCCGGCCAGGACATCGTCGTGCAAATCCGTGGCGGGCACTATCGCCTGCGGGAGACAGTCGTGTTTGGTTTGGAGGACTCGGGTGCTGGCGATTCCACCGTCACCTACGAAGCCTATCCCGGCGAAAAACCCGTCTTCAGTTCGGATGTCGAGATTGCGGGTTGGAAAAGGCTGGAGGACGCGCTTCCATTTCTGCCCACAGCCGCGGAGGGACATGTCTGGGTGACGGACGTTCCCAAATTGAATGGCCCGCACCGGCGCTTCTTCACGCTCTATGACACGGCGGGTCGTCTCCCCCGGGCGCGTTCGAAGGGCTTTCTTCCTGTCGAGCCGAAGGCGTCTTCCAAGACGAGGCTCCATTTCCCATCCGGCGCGTTGAGGAATTGGCCGAACCTGGAAGATGTTGAGATTGTCGTTCGTCCCCATCACGCGTGGATCGTCAATATCCTGCCGCTGGCATCGGTCAACACGGCAAAGCGGATCGCGACGACGACCGTCCCGGCGACCTATGCGATGGATGAACTCCATTTTCTGAAAGGCACCGATTCCGTATGGGTGGAGAATGTCATCGACGCGCTCGATGAGCCGGGCGAATGGGTTCTCAATACCACGGAAGGCAGGCTCTACCTGTGGCCGCGGGTTGAAGGCCCTCCCGAAGGAATCACAGCGCCGCGGCTTCGAGAATATATCCGCGTGGAAGGTCGCATCGATACCGAGGGGCCAACGGATACCCCGGTGCGCAATCTGATATTCCGCGGACTTACCATCACGCGCGGCGAGAGTTATCGGGTGGCGGAAGATGACAAGGGTCTTCAGCACGATTGGGAGATGCACGACAAGGCCAATGCCCTGGTCCGCCTGCGCGGAGCCGAGAACTGCGTCGTCGAGCAGTGTCACTTTGTTCAGAGCGGCGGCGGCGCGATTCGAGTCGATCTGCTGGGTCGGAACAACCGGATCCAGGGCAATCACATCGAGCATATCGGCACCACCGGCGTATTGCTTTGCGGCTACGGGCCGGGAACCAAGGACGTCAACCATCACAACCTCGTATTCAACAACCACATCCATCACGTCGGTGAAATCTACTCCCATGCTCCGGGCGTGATGGTCTGGCAGAGCGGCGAGAATCGCGTCGCCAACAACCTGATCCACAATACGCCCTATGCGGGGATCATCGTCTCCGGCGTCATGACTGATTTCTTTTCGAAGCGCGGCAACGGCCGGGAGCTGGTGCGGACGATTCGCTGGCACGAAGTTGGACGGGGACAGGGACGGGGCAAACGCACGCTGGAACAGGTCAGGCCGTTCCTGCATTCGCATGACAATCTCGTCGAGTACAACGAGATCCACCACGCCATGGAGCGACTCGGCGACGGCAACGGAATCTACATTCGCGGTTGCGGGGCAGGGAACGTCATCCGTCGAAACTACATCCACCACCTCCTCTCGTCGGTCGCTCTGCAATCGGCCATTCGCACGGACGGCGGGCAGCGAGACACCCTCATCGCCGAGAACCTGGTTTATCGATGCACCTCCCAAGGCATCCAGGTGAAGCTGAACAATCGGGTGGAGAACAACATCATCGCCGATGTGATCGAGCCGATCCACAATGACGAGAAGCGTCCGGCCGTCTACCTGAAGCTCCGCGAAGGACCGATGACCGGAGGCGTCATTCGGCGCAACATCCTCTATCATCCGGGCACGTCAGCGGTATTCTACGATCAGGGAAGAAACCCAAGACTTCCGGCGGCGTGGGCAAAGGAAGCCGATACCGATTACAATCTCTACTTCTGCGTCGGCGATCCCCAACTGAGCGAGACTGTTCTCAACACGACGAAGCGGGACGGAATCGACGCCCACAGCCTGGCGGTCGACCCGCTTTTCGTGGATCCGGCGAACGGCGACTTCCGCCTGCAACCGGATTCGCCCGCACTGAAACTGGGTATTGTCTCAATCGATCTGTCCCAGATTGGGCTGCGCGACAAACCGAAACATCCATGATCACTCGAACATTGGTTGGTCGCGCTTCGAACATCCCATCGCCATGAGAACCTTCATCGCATTGGTCGCCGCGTTGCTGCTGACACCGGCCCCGTTGAGTCACGCCCATGCCTCCGGCAAACCGAATGTCATTTTCATTCTGACTGATGACCTCGGCTATTCGGACGTGGGATGTTACGGGGCGACCAAGGTGAAGACGCCGCACATCGATCGGCTCGCGGCCAAAGGCCTGCGCTTCACCGATTTCCATACCGCGGCGTCCATCTGCTCACCGTCGCGGGCGGCATTTCTGACTGGCGCCTATCCCCAGCGGTGCGGCCTCTACATGGGCATCAATCCACAGCGCACGGCCCACTGGTTCCTCGGCCTGAACCCGGACGAGATTACGCTGGCAGAGCAGTTCAAAAAGCGGGGCTACGACACCTGCATGGTTGGGAAATGGCATCTCGGGACCGAACCGGAGTTCAGCATGCTCAAGCAGGGCTTCGACGAATATCACGGAATGCCGTGCAACTTTGCGCACTCGCCAAAGTTTTTCGATGGCGAGGACATGACCTTTGCCACCACCCCGTTGGATCGGCTGACGGACCTCTATACCGATCGCGTCACCGACTATATCCGGGGGCAGGGCGACCCTTCGACCGGCTCAGGCCAGGCGAAACCGTTCTTCCTCTACTACGCGCATAACTATCCGCACACCCCTTTTCAGGCGGGAGCCAGGTTCAAGGGTTCGTCGCAAGACGGCGTGCGGGGCGACGTCATGCAGGAGTTGGACTGGGGCATTGGCGAGATGATGAAGGCGCTGGAGGAAACCGGCGTTGCCGGGAACACACTGGTGATTTTCACCTCGGACAACGGCCCCACGAAGAACGAGTACGCCCGACCCTATCGCGGCACGAAGTACGTCACTCTCGAAGGCGGGCATCGCGTTCCGTTTATTCTCCACTGGCCGACCCGGATCAAGGAACCGCGTGTCATCGATGTGCCAATCAACGCCATGGACCTCTTTCCGACCGCGTCCGAGATCATCGCAGCGCCGTTGCCGGCGGACCGCGTGTACGACGGTGAAAGTCTGGTGCCGCTGTTCGCGGGGAAAGCCCTCCGGCGCAGGGCCGACGATCCTTTCTATTACTACAATTGCGAAAACCTTCAGGCCGTCCGGATGGGCGATTGGAAACTCCATCTGCCCCGAAGGAAGGAACAGCTTCCGTTCTGGGAAAAGAACAAGGCCTTCGCGGATCTCAAAGCCCCCGTCCTCTTCAACTTCGGGAGTGACGTGACTGAAAGCAAGGACCTGGCGGCCAAACATCCTCAAATCGTCTGGCAGATGCTGACGTTGGCCAAAGGCGCCCGCGGAGAACTGGGGGAATACATGCAGCGCGGAAATGGACAGCGCCCGACGGGGACGGCGATTCCCGGTGCCCCCATCATCAGCAACGAAAAGGATTGGAGAACGGTCGACGCGGCTGTGGTTGAGACCATCGCCGCAGAACGGATGAAACGTTACCCCGGAATCGCGACAAAGAAGAAGAAGCGATCGAAGAAGCCAAAGAAATGATCCATCTTTTGATGGGCATCTGATCCACCCCATTGCCACCTTCCTTCCCCGCCCGTCAGTGGGACGCCAAATCGCCGTTCACGAAACTACGCTTCGATGCCCCGCCGATCTGGAATGGAATCGAGATTTTCCTCAACATCTGTTTCATCTGCCTGAAAGATGACTCGGTGGTTTGTCTTGCCGGTCCATAGCAGAAACAGAAACACCGGATTCTATCACCGAAGAGCTACTTGCGATGAAGGGCAAATCTCGCGCGATTTCGCCGACTGGCGCACCGCCAACGCGACCATGTAAGGCGATCCGTTTATAGGCCAACGATAATGCCGGTCGTCGTGTTTTGCCTGCTGTCGTTCAATAGAACCATGAACGTAGAGCCGAGCGGCTGCCGCCGGCCAGCCGAGGTTGAGCGTGATCGGCGCATCCGAATAGCCACCCGGTTTCGAGCGGAGAAGCAGGGCGGCAGTTCATCTCCAGCGTCTGGTTGACTATCAGAGGCTGTCAAACTTGGCGTCGACGAGGAGGAACAACCTCGCAATGAACTCGGTATCCAATTTGCCCAAAAGAAACGTCCCAGAGGTGCCGCAAACACGCGCGGGATAACCAGAACGGTGTCCGGGTTCCGTGTGGAGCTTCTTGCCGCGACAGCGGCGAAATGAAGGACTCACGTGTACGATGCCGTAATTGTCGACGTGATCCTCGGAAAATGAAACATGGTAGTTGTTTTGCTTGCCCTCG
>CALBIE010000731.1 GCA_937893495.1 uncultured Verrucomicrobiales bacterium
AACAAGGGCGTCATTGTCTTTTCGCCGGACGGAAAAGTGATCCGCCAGTTCGTCGATGTGGAGCACTCCGCCCTGCACGACGTTGAGATCCGCGAGGAAGACGGAACGGAATACATTTACGGCGCGCGCAACCAGAACCGCGAGGGAGTCAAGTTTCGGGCAAGCGACGGTAAGATTGTTCTGCACCTGCCGTTCCCGAAGGAGTCCGGGCTCAACCCCAGCCCGTTCAAGTTCAACCCCACCGCCATCACCGTCGCTCCGAATGGCGACATCTATCTGGCTGACGGCTACGCCAGCAACGTGATCTTCGTATTCGACAAGAACGGCAAGTACAAGAGCCACTTTGGCAAGAAGGGCAACGGCCTGAAGGAATTCAACACCGCCCATGGCATGACGCTTGATACTCGCTACAACCCGCCGCGCCTCCTGATCTGTGACCGAAATCACCAGCCCAAGGGTCGTATGCTGCATTACAGCCTCGAAGGCGAATTCATTGCGGTCGTCGTTGAAGGACTTGGCATGCCCACGTCTGTTGCCATTCAAGGCGATTACGTGTCTATTCCGGATCTGCATGGCTATCTTACGATCCTCGACAAGAACAACAAGATCGTGACCGTTCTGGGTAAGAACCCCGACCCGAAAAAAGGCCGGAGCTACGGTATCAAACAGAAGGACTGGGTCGAAGGTGCCTTCAGTGGTACGCACGGTTCCTACTGGGCCAGGAACGGCGATCTCTACGTCCAGGACTGGAACGTGGATGGACGGATTATTAAACTTGTAAGAGTGCGATAGCCTGTTGCGTTCATTCGTGGAGTGCGGTGGCCGAGCGGAGTGGCGACATCGCTTTTGGGACGTGATTGGCGAAAATGTGAGTTATGAATCTTGGAGCGCTGCGAAGATTGAGCAACAACATCTCCCGGGAATGGCGAGACTTGCAGTCGTTACAGCGCTATTGAACGGAGCGAGAATACGAGGCGAGGCAGCATACACTTCGACTCACCGTTTGATTTCCTTGAGGGCCTCCTCGGTCGCTCTTCGGTCCGCTGCACTAATCCCTTTATCGCTCAAGGCGGCTCGATAAGCAGCAAGGGCCTCGTTGTTCCGGCCGGCAGCGGAAAGAGTCTTCCCAAGGGCGACACCCAATGAGCCGTGCCAGTATCCTTTTAGTTTATCGACTTCTACCAGGCGCAAGGTGGCGAGAGCGTCATCGTATTTGCCCTGTCGCGTAAGGATGGCGGCGGCTCTCTGCACCGAGCGAAACTCGTCCGCGCCGCCAATATTAGTTTTGCCTTCGAAATTCTTCCGGAATGCCTTCAGTGCGCCGTCATCGTCCTGCAGATTCAATTCACGATTACTGCCCATTTCGGCAAGTATGTTTACTCGAATGCGTGTGTCGGAAGTGTAGGCCAGAGCTGACTGCAGATCCGTCTCGGCCTTTTTACCGTTCTTCATGATAACGTAGGCTTTACCACGCGCGAAAGCGCCGGCGCCGATTTGCCAGAAAGGCCACCTGCTCAGATCTTCACTGCCAAATTGCTCGATCAATTCCTTCCACTTTCGCTGAACCAACAGGTTCTCCATGCGCACGTTTTTTGCCACCGCTTCGATGGGAATTCGATCTGCCAGTTTCGTGGCGCGTTCGAAATCCTTGATGCTTCGAGCGCAATACGCTGCCTGTTCGAGCGCATCGGATTTCTGGAAATCGGTGTTCTTCTCAAGCTCTGCCAATTTGAGGCAGGCAATCAGTGCCTCTTCCCATTTACGTCCGCGCATCAAATCGGCCGCTGCCCGACTGGCAATGAGGTAATCGCTTACTGTCGGGTCGGCCGGGAATCGGTGTGAAAGCCCAGCGTAAAAATGGGCGAACTTCATTGGCTTGTGGAAGCCGGCCGTTCCGGTCGGCGAAAATGCGGAATACTCCGAACCGTTCGCGCGGATGCGTTGACGGCAAACGTTGATATGCCAGGGCAGGCTCCTGGTCGGCTTGCGACCGATGATCTGGTGGAGTGGATCGTTTTCATCCATCGTGATCGGAATCCGAATCTCCACTGTCCAGTGATCGTCCGCCACTTGCGTTGCGACTTCGGCCTGCGAGGACCAATTAAACCACTTGCTCCGCTCTGCTCCGCGGTCGAGGTCAATGAGCGCCCCTGATGGATTGACGGCGATCTGATAATAACTGTGCGACTCTGTGGAGAGGAGGATCTCGATCGCGTCACCGTACCAGATTGCCTCGTCCCCATTCTTCGTGGTTCCGATATTCAATTTCCCGCCTGGTTTATCTTCGCAGCGAATGGCGAAATAGAGATTGTTGCCAATCCACTCCACCTTGAATTTCGTTCCGTAAGTCGGCAGGCGACCTGTTTGAAGCTCGTTCATGCTTCCGACCGAGGCGGCGGGAATTTTTACCCAGGGTTCATCGTCGAGCTTGCCGTCGATTACAATCTTGCCCCGATCTCCGCTGACCAGGCGAAGGCGCGACACCGGTCCTCGCTTCTGTGCCAGTTGTACGCTTTTTCTCCGCAAGCCGTTGAGATAATTGTCGATCAGCGCGATCCGCTTTCCGAAGACCGAATCCTCCTCCGCCTTTTTCCTGGCCACCGCGAAGAGATCGAGTGCGTGGCTGGATTTCTCGCCATCGGATTCCATCTCTCTCCAGTTGTCCTCGCAGTACGAAAAAAACGCCCGCATCTCCTTCGCCGCCGATCCGTAGAACTTTTCAACATACTCATCGAACATGGCTGCCGCGTCCTGCTCTTTGCCTCCCCAGTACATCCGCGCGGTGAAGTAAATCAGGAAGTGATTGTAGCCGATCGCGTTCTCCTTAAAATCCATCGTAAGCCAGATATCTTCGCCACGCGAAGTTCCCTTGGTCTCGTTGATGCTCTCGCCCATTACGCGGGGAATGTAGGCCGGCAGGTAAAAACCGCGGCCGGTAAACGGATAGTTTTCGAAGATCTCGATCGGATTGTCCGTCTTCGTCGCCCAGGCCGCACGGAGTCGTCGGAGATCGTCACGATCAGCATTGGTAGGACGGCGTCCACCAACGATAATGACCTGAACGTTCGGTTCCAGTTTATTGATATTGTTCGGCGGTTCCGTATAGATCCCGTAGGCGCAATTCGAAATCCTCTTGCCCGGATGTGTCTTGGCAATCTCTTTGGCAACCCGGTTGACAAAGTCCCACACGTAATCGGAAAGCTTTCCACGATAGCCCAGCTCCGGGGATTCCTTCCCTTCACACAATCTGCACTGACAGATCGCTGTGTATCCGTCCGGCGGCATGATCGACACGACGTCCATTTTGAAATGGTCGAATTGTGCACGCGCGAAGTTGACCGACTCCCGAAACAGTTCCTCGTTGGAATAACACAATTGGTTGTTGTGAGACTCACTCTGCGTGTGCCGTTTGCCGCCATAGAGGGCAAACCAGTCGGGGTGATTCTTGAGCGTCGCCTCGTTATCTGTCATTCGTGACAATCCATGAGCGGCCTGCCGTCCGAACGGTTGGCGCACCCCCAACCGAAAGCCCCACATCATCGCATCGTGACCATACACAGCAGTTCGGAAATTGAGGATCCGCATGGGAAAATCCGGATGCACCGTCTTATCTACCCTTGGCAGCGGGATGCTTTTCAGGTCGGGCAAAACCTCACCCAATTCTCCAGGCAAATACCAGCGAACACCGAGATCACGCAGAAATCCGCACACCGCGTTGAAGGATCCACGCTCGTCATAGGTCCAGACATTCACATTGCCGTTCTTGTCAACTTTCTGCTCCTTCGGCGTGCCAAAGAGTGAATTGGCACCGGAGTAGTGCTTGTGAAGCTGGCTGTGCGTGTAGCCCCACTGCTTCCCGGTGATTTTGTCCCAGGCCTTCTGCATCTTTCCGCTGGCGATGTCAGCGTTGTTTCGCGGCCACGGTTCGATGGGCGTGAAGTCCGTGTCGTCGCCGATGAACACCATCCATGAATCCCCGGAGACAATTCGGTAGGCACCGTTTTTTAAGCCCGCGGCTGTGATGCCAAGTTTCTCCGTGTGGGAACTTTGGCCAACATAAAGCTTTACCGGTACTGCACTGTTCGGTTGATGGGTAATCGGCAATCCCGCTCCAGTAATCTTTTTGAGATAAGTCTGGAGTTCTACGACCGCCAACCGCGTGGTGCGCGGCGATTGTTCCGCAATGACGATTTCAGCGCGTGGTTGGCCGTCCTGAACGAGGAAGGAGGCGGCTTCTGCCGCCACGGGGAGGAGCAGGAACAAAGACAGGATTCGGATATTCATCGTTCAGAATCTGGCAAATTGCGCCCGATATTGCACGAATTGGATTCGGTAATTTTCGGCGGCGGCTGGTTTGCATTGCTACTGTCAATTTCAAGATGGGCCGGGACCGTTGGTTCGGTCTATATTGGCCCAGTATGAATCAATCCGACACCATCAGGACCGGTATCATTCGGACACTGACTGCATTGATCGGGTTGGTTTCGATTCTTGGTGCTTCAGTAGTGCACGTCTCCGCGGGGGAATTCAATCGGGAGGTGCTGCCGATTCTTGCGGAGAATTGTTTTGAATGTCATGGGCCGGATGCCGGCCGGCGCAAGGCCGACCTGCGCCTGGACCAGCGGGAGGATTCGACCGATTGGGACAAGTTGCTGGCCAAGGTGACGGCTTCCGATCCGGATGAATTGATGCCGCCACCGACGACGGGAAAGAAATTGTCCGCCGGACAAATCACAACCCTCCGCACGTGGATACGGGATGGCGCGAACTACGAAGCCCACTGGGCATTCCGGCCGATTCCCAAGATCGATCCGCCGCCAACAGAGGATTCGAGATTGTCGGAAATCGATCGCTTCGTGGTCGCGGCCCTGGGGAAAAAGGGGCTTTCACTTTCGCCGCCCGTATCGCGAACCCAACTGATTCGTCGGGCGACGTTTGATTTGACCGGACTGCCGCCGAAATGGAGCGACGTCGACTCGTTCGTGAACGATGCGCGCCCGGACGCCTATGGCCGACTGCTCGATCGGCTGTTGGATTCGCCCGAATACGGCGAACGGTGGGGGCGGCATTGGCTGGACCTGGCGCGCTATGCGGACACCCACGGGGGAAGCGCCATCGGGTTCACGCGCTTTCCGTTTTCCTACACCTACCGTGATTATGTCATCGCGGCATTCAACGCGGATCGGCCCTACGACCATTTCATCCTGGAGCAACTGGCCGCGGATCAACTCAAGCTCGACAGGAACGATCCGGCCCTCGCCGGTCTGGGATTTCTCACGGTCGGCCGGCAATTTCGCAACCGCAATGATCAGTTGGACGATCAGATCGACGTCATCACCCGGGGATTGCTCGGCCTCACGGTCACTTGCGCCCGTTGTCACGATCACAAATTCGATCCCATCCCCACCACGGACTACTACTCACTTCACGCGACGCTGGCGGGCAGTCGTCCGCCGTCGGAACTGCCGCTGGTGGGGAGTCCAAAAGTGTCCGGGCAATACCAGGCGGAGCTGGACAAACGCAAACGCCTCCGCAACGACATCGTGCGGGAACAAGGCGAGGTGATGCGCGGACGCCTGCGGATGCAGGTCGGGCTCTATCTAGGCGAATTGGCGAAAGGAACACCCGAGCAGGATACCTCGACAACGTTCCTGTCCTATCGCACCGAAGACCTTCGTCCGGTCGTGCTCGAACGGTGGCGATCGTATATGAAGGCGCGGGATGAAAACGATCCGGTCTTCGGCCCTTGGCATCGGCTGTCACGGTTGGATGCAAAGGATTTTGAAAGTCACTGCCAGGATATCGTTCAGGATTTGGTCAAACAAAACGGCGACCCAAAGAAGTTCGCCGCCGAGCAGACGTTGAAGACCCAACCCCCTCGCTGGAATCCTCGCGTGCTCGACGCCCTCGCCGCCGCCAGACCGAGGTCGTTTTTGGAAGTGGCCGATGCGTATGGGAGGGTGTTCGTCGAGGTCCATCGTCGATGGCTGACGTCATTGCTGGATGCGTCGGCTGAAGCCGTCCCAGGTGGCAAGACCGTTCCCGATCAGGACGCGAGACATCGGATCGTCAACAGTTCGATCGAACGACAATTGCGCCACCACCTTTACGACCCGGGGTCGCCGACCGCGCTCGTCTTTGACGACAACTTCCATCTCATGATGCTCAACCGCGGAGTGCGGGACAATGTCCGTGGTACCTTGGGAGCCATTGAAAACCTGAATCTCATTGCGGCTGCGCCGCCACGCGCAATGGTGGTTCAAGAAACAAGCAATCCAGCAAGGGAGTCATTTGTTTTTGTTCGGGGCAATCCCGTCAATCGTGGTGAACGGGTGAAGCCACGGTTTCTTTCCGCCTTGTCGGGCGATGAGCGAGGACCGTTCGCAGATGGAGAACGCCGATTGGATCTCGCCCGTGCCATCATCGATCGGCACAACCCGCTCACCCGGAGGGTGATCGTGAACTGGGTGTGGCAACATCATTTTGGGCAAGGCATTGTCCGAACGCCGGATGATTTCGGAACCCGCGGCGCTCCCCCGACCCATCCCGGGTTGCTGGGTTTTCTCGCCCAAAAGCTCCTGGAGGACAACTGGTCGCTCAAGCAACTCCATCGACGAATCATGCTGTCGGCCGTCTATCGACAGGCGGCCATGGAAAACCGCGTCGCCCGCGAGAAGGATCCCGACAATGCGCTGCTCTGGCGGATGCCCACCCGCAAGCTGGCGATGGAGGCCATGCGGGATTCGTTGTTGGCCGTGAGCGGTGAACTGAAGCTGGAACCCCGACCGGGTGGGCGGCCATTCGAGGAAAAGGGAAGCCAGGCGATACCCCGCCGGAGTGTTTATGCCTTCGTCAATCGCGACGTGATTTCGCCGCTGGCCAGCACGTTCGACGGGGCCGATCCCAGCGCCTGCACGGTGAAACGACCGGAAACGATGGTTCCACAACAAACCTTGTTCGCCCTGAATTCCGACTACATCCAGAACCGGGCCAAGTCGCTGGTCAAGCTGCCTGAAATCCAGCAGGCAAAATCGGATGAAGATCGCGTGTGCCGGATCTATCAAAGAATCTATTCACGAAGCCCGGAACCTGAAGAGATTGAAACTGCGATGAGATACGTGCGGGAAGCGAAAGATCCGAAAACCGCGTGGCCACATTTTGCCCACGCCCTGCTCGCCGCGAATGAGTTTCATTTCGTGGATTGACAATTCCCCATCAAATAAGACATTTGAATGATGAGAATTACAGTCGAACTTGATGAAAATCAGATCGATGAAGTTAGTCGTTTGACCGGTGTCAAAAAGAAATCGCCCGCGATCGCCGAAGCGATTCAGGAATTCATTCGACAGAAGGAACGAGAGGCATTTCTGAAGCAGGTACTGGCTGGCGAGACTGATTACCAGATGACGAATGAGCAAATCGAACAGACGAATGTCTGGGACGAAACAACTCCTTCGGAGTCATGAAGCTGCTCGACACGTCGGTGTGGATTCCGTTTTTGCGGAGAAAAGGCGATCCGGCAGTAAAGCAGCGAGTGGCAAACCTGATTGCCGCAAACGAGGCGGCTTACACTTGTCCCGTCTGGTATGAACTGGTGTCAGGCGCTTTGGATCAAGAGTTGCAGCCGTTGCTGAAAGGGCTTTCGTTCGCGACCCGCCTTGAATTGCGGGTCACTCACTGGGATCTCGCCGCTGAATCTGGCCGGACACTGCGGAAAGCCGGGATTACACTGCCAATTGACGACTTGTTAATCGCCACGGTTGCAGTTCAAAGCAGAATCCCGATCATGTGCCGTGACCGTCATTTCACGGTGATCCAGTCGGAGATTTATCACGATTTACGAGTCGAACAACTTTAGCCGATTTACGATTGATCCTTTTTAAGACCTGGGTGAATACAGCCGAGCAAAACCATTCCCGCCGAAGATTCCTCCGCCGCAGCGGAATGGGAATCGGTTCGCTCGCACTGGCCGGCATGATGAGTCGGGAAGTTGGCGCCGGCATCCACTTTCCGGGCAAGGCCAGGGCCGTCATTCACATTTTTCTCAATGGCGGCATGTCGCAGGTGGACTCCTTTGATCCCAAGCCGGAACTCACCCGGCACGGCGGACAAAAACTGCCCTATGAGAACCTCCAGACCGAACGCCGCACGGGCGTCGCGCTGCCTTCGCCTTTCAAGTTCACGGAACATGGTCAAAGCGGGATTCCCATCAGTGAAATATTCCCACAACTCTCCCGGTGCGCGGACAAACTCGCGGTGATTCGGTCGATGCACGCCGAACTGCCGAGTCACGAAATGTCGCTCATGCTGATGAGTTCCGGTGACCAGCGTCTGGTAAGGCCGAGCATGGGGTCGTGGTTGAACTGGGGCATGGGTTCGCCCAACCGGAATCTTCCCGGCTACGTCGTGCTGTGTCCGGGCGGACTCCCGGTCGGCGGCACGAACAGCTGGCGGTCCGCCTTTCTGCCGGGCGTGTACCAGGGCACGTTGGTGAACACGGCGCAATCCGATCCCAAGAAACTCATTGCCCATATTCGCAACTCGCAACTCACCAACGATGAGCAGCGGCGGCAATTCGACCTGTTGCGCCAACTGAACGCCCGCCATCTCGCCACGCGCCCGGATGAGGGCGCCTTGGAGGCGCGCATCCAGTCGTTCGAACTCGCCTACCGCATGCAGGTGGAAGCCACCGACGCGTTCGACATCTCCCGGGAACCGAAATACATCCAGGAAAAATACGGCCCCGGCCCGCAAAACCGTCAACTTCTGATGGCCCGTCGGTTGGTCGAGCACGGTGTTCGCTTTGTCCAGATATGGCACGGGAGCGGACAACCCTGGGACAGTCACAACAACATCAAGTCCGCCCACCGCAATGTTGCCAACCAGTGCGATCAGGGACTGGCCGCGCTCATCACGGATTTGGAACAACGCGGTCTGCTGGAGGAGACGTTGATCGTCTGCTCCGGTGAATTTGGTCGGACCCCCACGGTTGAACTCGGGGTCGCCGGCGGCGGTGCCACAGCCGGGCGCGATCACAATCACTGGGGATTCTCATTGTGGATGGCCGGCGGCGGCATCAAGGGCGGGACCGTCCATGGGGCGACCGACGAGTTTGGATTCAAGGCCGTTGAAAACCCCGTCCCGATCCACGACCTGCACGCGACGATTCTCCACCTGCTGGGCATTGATCACAAACGCCTGACGTATCGCTACGCCGGTCGCGACTTTCGCCTCACCGACGTGCATGGGCACGTAGTGAAGGACGTCATCGCCTGACGGATTGGGCCGTCTTTGGTATCAATCAGGGGGGTACGATACGGTCGAGTTCGCCGTATCGAACCGTGAGCGGATTGTGAATTTTCGGGACTGACGCGTTCCCGTTCACACCGAAATGGAAAAACTGTCAACCTTTAGGATTGACCCCTTTTTCAGTTATGTCACTGAATTAATCGACCATTTGCGTCTTGTCAAATGACCACCGAAAGACAATCTTCGCGAGCAATGTAAGAGTGGTTGGGGTAGTCGCGGCCGGCCGAGAGT
>CALBIE010000732.1 GCA_937893495.1 uncultured Verrucomicrobiales bacterium
CGATAGCATGGACGAGCGATTGAATCCGATAGTCATTTTTCCTGAGGTCATTCATGAGGGCATCGACAACCTCATGATCCAGGTAACCAACCGGGCGACCCAGGGCATACGTCAACATCTTCCCGCTGAAGGCCCGGGCGAATTTATCCTGCTGTGCCATCAAACCCGCCTTGTATTCCTCCAGCGTTGAAAACTTTCGCCCGTCGGGAAACGCGCCACTGACATCCAGCACCGGCGCCTTGGAACCACGATAGCCTTCACCGTTGAAACGCTCCCGCCACTGACCGATGGCGTCGTAGTTCTCCAGCGCCAGGCCATAGGGATCAAGTTTGAAATGGCACGAGGCACAGATCTCATCGCGCCGATGCAATTCCAGACGCTGGCGCACCGTGAGACTCTTGCCCGCGGTGTTCGGTTGGATTTCACCGGCATTGGGCGGCGGGTTGTTGGGCGGATCATTGAACAATTCACGCAACACCCATGAACCACGACGGATTGGGAGCGTCCGTGTTCCGTCGGCGAGAAACGTCATCAAACCCGCCATCCCCAGCACACCGCCACGATGATGCTCGGGACGAATTGCCACGCGACGAAACTCCGGTCCATCCACGCCTTCGATGTCGTAATGTCTCGCAAGCCGTTCATCCACGACCAGGAAATCACTGTCGAGGAATGCCATGATAGAAAGATTTTTTGCCAGCACCTCGGCAAAAAATGCGAACGGTTCTTCCTTGGCGGACCGCTCCAGCGGCTTGTCGTAATTCCGGTATTCGGCCGCCGGCTGCACCGAGCCATACTCGCGCACGGAAAGCCATTGTCCGGCGAAATTTCGCACCAGTTGGTCTGCCTTTGGATCGGCGAGCATCCGTTGAATTTGCGCTCGTAGCACGCCGGATTCACGCAACCTCTCAGCTGCGGCCAGGGCGAACAGTTTTTCATCCGGCATGGTGCTCCAGAGGAAATACGACAAGCGGGACGCCAGTTCATGATCAGTCAACGGCCGACGTTCAGGGCTTCCACCAGCGGGTTCCTCCAGAAACAGAAATCCGGG
The DNA here is from genome assembly GCA_937893495.1 of uncultured Verrucomicrobiales bacterium. Taxonomy (GTDB): domain Bacteria; phylum Verrucomicrobiota; class Verrucomicrobiia; order Limisphaerales; family JAYPXF01; genus CALBIE01. The sequence continues at coordinate 1,052 of CALBIE010000732.1, forward strand.
AGCGCATAGAACACGCTGCAAACCCGTCCGCATCGCATCCAGAAACGACAACTTGCTGGTCGTCCGCGCGTCGTTCACCACGGCAACGATGGACTCCACCTCCTCTTCCGTAACCGGACGGCGATATGCACGCGGCAGAAAACGGGCGAAGATTTCACGAACGTAAGCCTCGTCCTGACGTTTTTCGCCGGCGAAGAAAAGTGCCTTGTGACTGGCCGGAGGCCACTCCTTTTGGATCGGCCCTTCGATTTCGATGGATTCGATCAAAAGCCGTGGCAGTTTCTCGACATCCATCGCGGGGTTGTAGATGTAGGCCGGACCGGTCCAGGAATTCAGCCGGGCAATGACCTCGTCGAGTTCCTTGCGCATCGCGGCCATCTCCGACTGCGGCGCCTTGCGCGCGGCCGCCCGCTCCATCTTGGAACTCAAGCCGGTTCGCTGATAGAAAACCTTCAGATAGGCCGGTTCGTGGATGACTGCCTTCTCCGTGTGGTTCCAAAGCAGATTGAAAACCTGTGGTCCTTTCACCTCGCCATTCACGGGGCCGCGCAGAAAAACGGTCGCCTCGGTTGTCCCCGAGGGATCCATGACCACTTCGGTTTCGGACTGAATCGGTGAATTCATGCCGTACTGGAGTCGAAACTTGTTGGGTACAGTGCGCGACCGGTTGTCCACTCGCGCCTTGATGCGGAAACGGTAATAGCCGTCCCGGGTGACGACCTTACCGATGCTGAAATGATCGATCACACCCCAGCCACTGTATTCTCTCCGGTACGTCGGATAGCCCTGGATATATTCGAGGCCGTCGGGACGCACAAAACGATCATTCGCGCCGCGAGGCACCTTGTGTTTGGACGAGGGAAAGGCATCGATCAGTTGCTCCTGTCGGCGTTTCCACGGTTCCTGAAACTTCGTGGCGAAGTGATTGATCTTCGGCGGTTCGGCTACGATGGCCACCTTTACGATCATCTCAGCCACCGCAAGGCTGCGTTCGATTTGCGTTTGATCAAAAAACAGCGCGACACCCAGCCGATCGAATCCTTCCGCCTTGCCGTCCGCCGGCAATTCCTCGACGAGTGGTCGCACAAAATCATCCTCCAGATGCAGCAGGTCCCGGACGGTATTGGCATATTCATCGCGATTGAGACGCCGCATCGGAATGCGACCACCCGCATTCTTTTCCGCCAATTCCATGGTGTGTAATTGCTTTTCGATCCAGTTCACGACCTTCCCCGCCTGTTTCGCGTCAGGCCTCGATTCACCCTTGGGAGGCATCTCGCCTGCATAAATCCGATCCATGACCTCCTTCCATTGCTCCGCTACCTGTGGAATCCGAAAATCCGACCCGATCAAATCGACTCGAAATCCCGCCTTGGCCGTCTCTTTCCCATGGCAATTGAGACAATGTTGCACCGCAAACGGTCGCACTTCGCTTTCATATTCCTGCAAGCCATCGGGAGCTGCGCCTCTGGCGACATCAATCACGATCACCATCGCGATCATTCCTGAAATCGCCTTTTTCACCGGAGCAGAATATCGCTTTCGCATATCAATGTTACAGCGCCGTTCCGCGAGAGTTCTTCGATTTTGGTGGCATATTGCGGAGACTATTTTGGACGCATCCGCCATGCAACCGGATTTTCGTCCAGCTACCAGGCAAGCGTCTTAAACACACGACCCTTGCAATGCCCGATTGAGTCGAGGTGCGGGAACAAAAGTATCCGATGGGGAACCAGTAATTGCGTAGAGCACTCGAGCATTCCAGCATGAATCGAACGTCGAAGAAATCCTGATGCGATGGCAAAATTTCTATAATTCCTTCAGGCAACTCTGTTATCGTGTTCCAACCAATGCCAAACAATCCTCTTATCAATGCCTGGAACGCCGGTCGTTCGACCCTGAACGGTTGGCTCGCCATCCCAAACGCATCGACAGCCGAAGTGATGGCGCATGTAGGATGGGATTCATTGACGATCGATCTACAGCATGGACTCGCCGATTATCAGACGGCACTGACCATGCTCACCGCAATTTCCACAACCCGGACAGTGCCCATGGCACGGGTTCCCTGGCTGGAAGAGGGCATCATCATGCGGATGCTTGATGCGGGTTGTTACGGAATTATTTGCCCGATGATCAATACGCGGGACGACGCCGTCCGATTTGTTCGTGCGTGCAACTATGCTCCGGTCGGAACCCGCAGTTTCGGGCCGATTCGCGCCGGACTGTATGCCGGGCCGGATTACTACAAATCGGCAAATGACGAAGTGCTGTCCATCGGAATGATTGAGAGTCGCCAGGCACTCGACAATCTGGATGCCATTCTCGATATCGATGAACTCAAAGCGATTTACATTGGTCCGGCCGACTTGTCTCTTGCGCTGGGCTGCACTCCGAAATTCGATCAGGACGAGAAACCGGTTGTCGAGGCAATCGAGCACGTGATCAAGTCAGCCAAAGCAAAGGGAAAGCGCGTCGGCATCCACAATCTCACCGTCGCTTACGCTCGCAAGATGATCGCCCTGGGCGCCGACTTCGTTACGGTCGCATCTGATATGCGATTATTGACAGCCGGAGCCAACGCGGTGGTAACCGAATTTCAAAACTCTGCTCCTGGCAATGAAACAAGTGACACCTACTGACAACAGTCGTCTGAAATTGCCAATCATCCTGGCGAGCAACAACCCCTTGGCCGGACTGAAATCCGTCTCCGCAAAAGATACCGCATCGCTCGTAAACGAAGTGACTTTTCCGCTACTCACTCGGTGATTCAAATGATTCACAGCGAACGCGAAGGCATCGAAATCGTTTTAGTTTCCTGCCTTCAGCGTGACATCTTGAAACGATCGATTCGTCAGAAACAGTTTCCTGCGAGTTTCAATCTCTGCGGCCAGCTTTTGATTGCCGGTTTGCCGGGCCAACGTCCCGGCTTGTTCCGCCAATTGAGTCGCGCGCTGAAAATCACCTTTCGCAGCGAAAGCGATGGACTGAACGTCCAACGTTTGAGCTGCGGGTTTACCAAATTGCCGCTCGGCGACTCGCGCCAGTTCAATGGCCGTATCAGGGGAGCGAATATCTGGTTGCGGGCTGGCAGCCAGCAACCAGGCAAGTTTCAAACGGGCCGGCAAATGTTGCGGATTCAACTGCAGGCAGGCTCCAAGGTGACGCGTGGTGGACTTCAAATCACCCAGTATTTGAGAAAGCATGGCAATATTAAAATGGGAATCCACGGAACCCGGGTCATGGATCAATCCCGCTTGAGCCACCTTCAACGCCTCGGCATGACGGCCACATTCTGACAGAATCGACGTGAGATTAACGCGGGCATCCAGTTGCCGTGGATCAATCTCGAGCAGTTTCTGATAACTGGAAATCGCCTCATTCGTTTTTCCCATTTCGCTCCAGGTTCCCGCCAGGTTAAACCAGGCCTCCAGCAGTTTCGGATTTATTTTCAAAGCGAGTTGATATTGTTGGATCGCTTCCGGCAGTCGGTGTTTCTCGGTCAAAAGAGTGGCCAGATTATTCCGCGCATTGGCGTGATTGGGATCAATCGCAATTACCTGCTCGTAATGTGCGTAAGCCTGATCTTTCTGATCTACCTTCTCAAGCGCGACGGCATAATTGTAATGAGCCCGGGGACTTCCGGGACCAAGCCGAACCGTTTCGGCGTAAAGTGGCAGCGCTTCCGCCAGACGACCGGCACGGTCCAGATTGTTGGCAAGATTATTCATCGCCACATAATTTCCCCGAGTGACCGATAACGCGTGCTCGAACAAAGAGATTCCATTTCGCCAGTGCTGAATCTGAAACCGCGCGGTGATACAACAACCGAGTAAGACCAGAATGGCCGCAGGCATCATCGCTTTTTGAAAACACGGCTTCCGATCTCGCACTGTGCTGAGTAACCACGTCAGGGCCATGAAAATTCCGATTGCTGAAACGTAGGAGTATCGATCCGCCATTGCCTGATTGCCGACCTGCACCAATCCGATAACCGGCACTAAAATCCCGAGGAACCATGCCCAACCGACGAAAACAAAGGGCAACCGCAACGTATTCCTTACCGCCAGAATTGAAACGGAAACCAATCCAACCATTACGACAAACACCGTCACCCAGTCCGGCGGCAGCTTCATGGGATAAAATACCGCGAGGTTTATTGGCCAGAAGATCTTAGCCACATAGAGCCCATAACCGAGCACGCTATTCGCGAACCGAAAGATAATCGGAAAACGCTCGGTTGATACCATTGCCCCGACGTCGCCTTGCGCCGTGAAAGTAAGGAAGCAGAAAATTGCCGTCCCCACGAAGAATGGCACTTTCTCCAGAAAAAGTTTTCGATTGCGCTTCGAATCAACGAATACTCGCCAGTTGAATTTCCCGGCAGCGGGGAGATCAAAACGCCGAAGTGGCCAGATGTCCAATAACGGCAAAAGAAACGGGAGAGTCACGATCATCGGTTTGGACATCAGGCCGAAGAAAAAACTGACCAGCGTCGCCACATAAAACTTTTTGGAATTGGACTGCGCATACCGCGTGTAACACCAGAGCGCCAGGAACCAGAAGAACGCGCACAGCACATCCTTACGTTCCGCAATCCATACAACGCTTTCGACGTGCAGTGGATGCCAGGCAAATAATCCGGCTACGAAAAACGACGAACCATGCCGATTCGTTGCCACCTTCAGAAACAGAAAAAGCAGAACAGTATTTGCGATATGAAAAAGAAGGCTGACGAGATGATGCCCACCCGCGTTGAGCCCGAACAATTCGACGTCCACCATGTGAGATATCCAACTCAGCGGTCGCCAGTAGTCGATATCCGCACTCGTAAAAGCCCACCAGATTCCGCTCGTGGTCAAACCCTGCACCACATGACCATTCCGATAAACAAACACGTCATCGTCATAGTTAATGAACTCAAACTCCCGGACGGGCCAATAAAGAATCAACGTCAACACTGCCAGAACAAGGCAGGCGATGAACGTTTGCTTCCGGGATTCAATCAACCCCGAGGCGGAAGGAGCGGTCGGTTGCGCAGCGCGTTTTCGATTTTCCAATTTCGACTTCATTCTCCGATGCCGATAGACACAGGGTCTCAACCCCTCCTTTGACGGGCATTCGCTGACGCAACAAGCTTCAAACCGGCGATTTCAGATTTCAGACAGCACATACGATTAACTTCTGGCATGATCGGTCGATTGGAATCGAAACATTCTTCGTTCAAGTGACGATGCCGAAGAGACTAGATGAGCTCTCACGCCAGGGCCAGTCTTGATATTGCGAACTCAAGGAAGCAACCAGCTTATACGCGCGCAATCCAAGTGGTCCGCATGGAAGTCTCATCGGCCAGTTTCCAAATTCATGGAAAGGGAAAACCTCCAACGATTGGACGCGAATCGCGGCCATGAACCCGCCCTCCCCTCACCCGCCCTTCCGCCTCCGCGCTGCTTCGGCGCGACAAGTCGGGCACCCTCTCCCCCATCGTTTTGGGGGGAGAGATTTCCCCGAAGAATTCGCGCTTTGAACCCCTGAACCGGAGCGCGG
>CALBIE010000733.1 GCA_937893495.1 uncultured Verrucomicrobiales bacterium
CTTCAGCACCGCTTTGCCTGGAACAGATACGCTCCAGCGCTCCCCGGGGCGGTCTTTTCCCCACATTCTGCCCCGGGCTTTCAGCCCGAATTTGTGGGTACCAGATAGCCCTTGGGTGAAGATTCAACGAGTCGCGTTGTTCCAGTGAACCGTGAATCCTCCTCACCCGCTCTTCAGGCACCTTTTCCATGAACCGACAAGGTTCAACGCCTCGATGTGCGATTGGAGCATCGAGGAAACTTTCCATGAACCTGACGGAGCGCCGAGCACCTGCTCGGCACTCATCCTGGATTCCGGGTGGACGCGAGCCGAGCCGGTGCCCGGCGCTTCACGCAATCGGGTCCATGGTGCCGATGCCCGTCCAATTTCGGAGATTGAAGCTCCCCTTGAACCTGGTGGCAGCGAACGTGAACCCGCTCACGCCGGCGGCCTTTGGAATAGTCAGAGCAGATTCGCCAGACGGTGTGAAAACCCCATCTAATCAAACGTCAACACTTTCAGGCCCGTGTTCTTTCGAACAACACTGGCTGCGGCCTCCAATTCCTCGCGGGACATGCGCGTGGCAGCCGCGACCGGAGTCGGCCGCGCCACCGTGTAGAGATGCACCTCGCGAATCTGGCCACCCGCGCGAACGATTTCCTCCAAACGGTCACTGTAGGCTTCCAGCTCATCCGCTGGCATCACCTGATCGTCCACTTTCAGGAAAAGACTCTGAATCACAATTGGCCTGGCCCTGGCCGTCTCAAGCAGATTCCGCAGCACCCGATCAAAGCGAACGGTGGTGCGGTTGATTAATTTGTAATAGCCTTCCGTCCCGGCATCCAACTTGCCCCATACTTCGCCATTATTGGAATCCATGATTTCGAGACCGCGCCGGACCGCGCCGGTGTCCAGCCCCGCGGCATCGGTAATGAGGACAATCTTAGTCTTTTCAAGTCCCTCCGCCCGCTTGACGTCGGCCACCACCCGGGCGCATTCATCAAAGTTATGCAGCATCGTCGGTTCACCGTCCCCGCTGAAGGCGATGTCCTTGATATTCCGCGAAATAAAGGGCGGCAGCTCGTCGAACTTTTCCTCCATCGCCAATCCGCCGTCGCGTGCAAAGCGAATCAAGGCAGTCAACTCATCCCGCATCTGGTTCAAGTCCACATTGGTGACCTTACCCGGAACGCGTCGGTCCACCTCGCAGTAGATACAATCAAAGTTGCACACCTTGTCCGGATTCAGGTTGATGCCGATGGAAAGACCACCCGATCGCCGCGAAATAACGGGATAGACGAACGTAAAGTCCTTGTACACCCGAGTGTGATCCTGCACCGCGGCAAAGCTGTTCTTAATTTCAATCGTTGATTCCGCCACGCGCACAACTTAAGCCAGCCGGCCATCCTCGCAAGCCTTTGCTTATTCGAGAACATGAACTATGCCTCTTCCTCGGATGGTAGAGCTGGTGCCGCAAAGATATGACAAACACCGGATTCGTCCGGTTGGAGGTCGTTCGGGAAGCCGATCAGGACGTGCCTTGCGCGGGGTCTGTTTCTCTCGAATTATCTGCGGGTCAAGCAGGCGAATTTCCCGCAACGTCATTCCGCCAGGCTAATGGGCCTCGTATTACGATCCAAGTAGAGCCGCTGCAATTCTCCATCACGCACTTTGCCACGGGCATCAATCAGAACTGATTCGCGAAAGTTCTTCCGATCGTTTTGGGTCTGCGACCAACGCTGCATGATGGCCGCGATGACTTGCTTGCGGGCGGAGGCTGGCCCGACAAAGTCGAAGTCGGAGCCCGCGTACTCGGGAAGGCGGCGCAGGGCGCGGGCGGCGATGTACCTGACCGCATCGTAATCATCATCAGCCAGAACTGCCAAATACGGAGCAAACCAATTGGTGCCAGAGACGGATCTCGCGGGCTCCCAGTTGTAATGCCAGGCAACGAGGGCTCGTTGAGCGGCATCGCCGGTCAGGCTCCACATGACCGCCGCCGACACATCCTGCCAATCGCCTTTCATTTCATGCCTGGGCTGCCCGAACCAATCCGTCAAACGGCTCGCTGTCCAAGCCAGCGACCGGTCGAGATGACATAAGTTACAGGCATTCGGTCGCCCGGTCTCGTTGCTTTTCAGAGCGCTGGGACTGTCAATCGTGTGACTGCGAATCGCCTTGAGCAGGCCATAGGTCGTGTGGGGCATGTGACAGTTCTGGCACTGGCTGCCGGTTGATTCGGGGCGATGGTGCGTGTGCTTGAGGTCAGCGTATTTCCCTGCTTCATGGCATCGCGTACACGCGGCATCGGTGCGCATTCCCTCCTTGAGCTGGTCATCAGCCCACTCCTCCAGCGAGCGGGAGTCCCGCCGTGAAGGATGCAATGTATGGCAACTCAAACAGCTCAGTGTCCCCCGTTGATGGCAGGGTGTTTCGATCAGTCCGTTGTATTCGCGACCCGTAACCCGGACTTGCCCGTCGGGCCAGAATCGATTATGCATACCGACGCTAATCTCCTCGCGGCTCTGGAATGGATCCACCGAACTCCAATGCCGGGCGGATTCCTTCGTTCCACGCATGACATGAACATAATTCGATAATTCGTTGCCCGGTCGAAAACCGACCCGAAAGGCGGGGGAATTCGTATTCAAAGATATCGAAATACTGTGGCAGGATCCGCAAACCTGACTGGACAACGCCGGTGAAAGTTTCTTCGGATTGACGATGGGATCGGTGTCCGCCCCAACAGCCCCCGAACCCTTTGGATTGTCCACCAGGGCCCGCTGAAATTCGAGATGGCGCTTGCCGGGTCCATGACAGGATTCACAGGCAATACCAAACTCCGTCACCGTGGTTTCAAACCCATTTGTTGAAACCTTGGAGAACCGATCCGGTGTTGTATGGCAGTTGATACATATGTTGTTCCAGCGCCCGGGCTCAATGCTGTCGAATGTCACCGGAGCATTCAGAAAGGCCGCATTGCGGGGAATCCACCTTTTTTCTTTCCGTAGATAAACAAATGGAACCATACCCAGGGTCTGGCCTTCACCCGTTGCAAACCAATACGCCTGCATGTGGTGTGAACCCGTTGTCATGACGATCGGGAGAGCAAATCCTTCGCTTCTGGAGAGTGGAATCTCCGAATGGTTTTCGGTGAGAAACAGCAACTTCCCATCCTGCTTATCCAGTCGATAGGTTCGTCCAATCGCGTGGTTGGTGACGGTCACATTATTGAAGTCTCCAAACAGTCGATCAGCAGTGGAAACCGCCTGCGTCATCGTCCGATGGTAGGAAGCATGCCATGTGTGGTGTTCGTGGGCGTGGCATTCCTTGCAAGCGACCGAACCTATATGATCGCCGGCCGGCTGCTCGCGCGGTCGGTCGGCTTTCCGTGGAGTCCAACGTGACAAAACTTTACTAACATTTGATCGCGCAACCAGACGATGATCTGTTTCAGGGGGTTCGGAGTCAGAGTTACGGAACACCAACATCAGGACCATCGCTACCACACCAACCACAAACAGGGACACCGGAATTGCACGATATTTCAAATCTGCCAACTTCATTTGATGCCTCCGAAATGCATTCGTTTCCAACGTCGTGATCAGTGCGACAATGGTCAGATATTATCGTTTATTTCGGTTGAGGGCAAAGGATGTCTCAAGGCCGCTCGGTGAGCAATCCTTGAAAAACTCCGGGGTATCTTCTTCGACCTGTCAGAGCGCATACATCCGTTCGATTGGCGATTGCCCAGAAACACTCTATTCCGCAAGATTGATCGGTCGCAAGTCACGTTGCTCGAGCAACCGCCTTATCTCCCCGTCGCGAATCTTTCCGCTGAAGTCGAGCAAGACACTGGTGGGGACATTCTTCTGACTCTTTTCACGCGCTAACCAACGCGTCATGATGTCTGCGATGACTTGCTTGCGAGCAGAGGCTGGCCCGACAAAGTCAAAATCAGAGCCAGCATACTCGGGAAGCCGGCGCAGGGCGCGCGCGGCGATGTACCTCACAGCGTCGTAGTCATCGTCGGCCAGAATCGCGAGATAGGGAGCCAGCCAATTGGTCCCTGCGACCGCTCGGGCGGGCTCCCAGTTGTAATGCCAGGCCACGAGGGCTCGCTGCGCGGCATCGCCAGCCAGGCTCCACATAACCGCCGCCGACACATCCTGCCAATCGCCTTTCATTTCATGCCTGGGCTGCCCGAACCAAT
>CALBIE010000734.1 GCA_937893495.1 uncultured Verrucomicrobiales bacterium
CCTTCGCCACTTTCCCCGCCACCGAGACCGGTCTGCCAGTGCCGTCCAACTCGCTGCGAAGGTAGCCGGATCGAACATTAATGACCATCAACGGTCAAAATCCTATTGACCCGTTATGCGAAGAATTGAACGCTTGGGAAGTTCATGGTGAAGGACCTATTCATACAGCCGCGATTCGTTGGCCCGCGCTTTGAGGAGCACACGCTTCCCGTGGCCGCAGTCAAAGACTTGGCGGCTTATGAAGAGCTGATTTTGGAACTGGCGAAACATCTCTATCGCGAGAAGCACCCGAATCGCGCCCGCGTGCCGAAGGGATTCGGCAATGACTTCAACCTGCATTTGGAGAAGATTGAAGAAGGCAGTACCGTGCCGAGATTGGTTGCGGTCTATGCCGGGTTGCAAATGCTTGTCAGTTTGCCAGGGGAGTTTGGAGAGGCCCGGGAATTGGTCAACCGGGTGATCGCCACCGAAGCGGGACAGGCGTTTCCTACAGGGTTTCCGAAAGAGTTTTACAGCTATTTCAATCGCATCGGCAGATCGCTGGCGAAGAATGAGGCAATTGAGTGGGCACCGGGCGCACCGGGCAACGTGAGCGCGCTGACACCGACGAAAAGGAAGCGTCTGGTCCTCGCCCATCGAGAGACCTATGAGGCAACCGTCGAGATTGTCGGAGCGGTTGAGGAGTTGAATGCCCGCAAACGGTCCGGAAGTCTGAGGGTTCAGGAAGGTAATTTGATCGGATTCGTCTATGACGATCCGTTTCTCGAAGAGCTGAAGGCAGCTTTGGGGAACAAGACCACACGGGTGAGGCTTAAGGGAATTGGCGAGTTCGACGTGAACGACCGATTGGGGGAAATTATTGAAATCGACCAACTGGAGAATCTCCCGCATTATCCGCTCATGTCAGCAGTTGAAGAATTGTCGTCGCTGGGTGACGGATGGCTTGAAGGACACGGCGTTGCGCCGAGTTCTGAAAATATCACTTGGTTGACGGACGAGCTGGCAAAGATGTTTCCGAACTCATTGGACTACCCGTCGGTCGGCCCAACCGAAGAGGGAAACTTGGTTCTTGAATGGATTCGACCCGATGCCCGGGTGGAGCTGGAAGTGAATTTCGTGTCAAAAGGGCTGGAACTCTACTCGACGAATTGCATCGACAATTCGTTCGTCGAGGAATCGTTCAATGAGGGAGAGTGGGATTTGGCGTTCGGCCGAGTAAAAGAGTTGCTAAGTGCATGAATGAGAATTGGGCAAGTGGGGATCTGCTTTTGCGACAAGTGCATCCAAAGCATCGAACCAATGCCGGGCCGAACAGCTTGGCCTTTTTCCCTACCCCGAAGGATGAAGATCAACTTTCGGTCGACGATGCCCACTTGAAGACAGCACGGGAGTCGTGGGAGCATTTTACCCGCGTTCTTGGATTTGCTTCTGCGGGCACTTGGGGCGTGACAGTCGGGGAGGTCGAGGATGTCGGGGATCTTGAGCTTAAAAAGGACCCCGTCACAGACCAGGAACCGGCGGAAAAAAACAACCCGGCCCATTGCTTGATCGACTTCTCATCACTTCCTACGAAGGGACAGAAGAAGAAGCGGGCGCAGCAGTTGGCAATTCGCGCGACAAAGCGGGGATGCCAGTATCCAGCTGTGGAGGATTAAGGAGCATTGCGGCCAACACCATGACCGCTCACAAGGAGATTAATTTTGAGAACGAGATTTGTGAGCACCTCGGCGACCACGGCTGGCTCTACCAGCCTGCGCTCGCGGGTGCAGAAGGTGATGCGGCGAACTATGACCGCGCCCGGGCGCTATTCCCATCGGATGTGCTGGCGTGGGTGCGGGACACCCAGCCGAAGGCATGGGAGGTTCTTACCAAAAACCACGGTGCGCAGGCGGAGGAAACCCTGCTCTCGCGTCTCCGGGATCAAATCGACCAACGCGGCACGCTGAGTGTGTTGCGGCAGGGTATTGAGTTGATCGGACTCAAGCAGCCGTTGCAGGTGGCGCAGTTCAAACCCGCGCTGGCCATCAATGCCGACATTCTCGCCCGCTACAACGCCAACCGGCTGCGCGTCATCCGGCAGGTACATTATTCGCAGCACAACGAGAACAGCATCGATCTCGTGCTGTTCCTCAACGGTCTGCCGGTAGCCACGGTGGAGTTGAAGACAGACTTCACCCAGAGCATCGGCGACGCCATCGACCAGTATCGCTTTGATCGGCATCCGAAGCCGAAGGGGCAGGCCGCTGAACCGCTGTTGTCCTTTCCCAACGGGGCGCTGGTGCATTTCGCGGTGAGCAACCACGAAGTTCACATGGTCACGAAGCTGGCGGGACCGGCCACGGTCTTCCTTCCCTTTAACCAGGGCGACAATGGTGCGAAGGGTAATCCGGTGAATCCGTCCGGCGGTCATCGCACGGCGTATCTGTGGGAACAGGTATGGGAGCGCGAGAGCTGGCTGGAGATTCTGGGCCGCTACCTCATTGCGCAACGGAACAAGAAGAAGCAGATCGCGAACGTCATCTTTCCCCGGTTTCATCAACTGGACGTGACGCGCCGGCTGCAAGCCGCCGTGTTGAAGGATGGACCGGGCGGCAAGAATCTCGTGCAACATTCGGCGGGTTCGGGCAAAACGAATTCCATCGCATGGACCGCCCACTTTTTTGCGGAACTGCATGACGTGGAACACACGAAGGTTTTTGACACGGTGCTGGTGGTCTCGGATCGCAACGTGATTGATTCGCAGTTGCAGGAGGCGCTCTTCGATTTTCAACGGCAGACGGGGGTGGTGGCCACGATCAAGGGCAGTGAAGGCAGCAAGAGCGCCGAACTGGCGGAGGCGTTGAGCGGGGACAAGAAGATCGTGGTCTGCACGATTCAGACATTCCCCTTTGCGCTGGAGAAGGTGCGCGAACTGGCGGCGACGCAAGGGAAACGTTTCGCCGTGATCGCCGATGAGGCGCACAGTTCGCAGACGGGCGAGGCGGCGGCGAAGTTGAAGGCGGTGCTGAGTCCCGAGGAGGTGGCGGAGTTGGGCGACGGAGGCGAGGTGAGCACGGAGGATATTCTGGCCGCGCAGATGGCCGCCCGCGCGGAGGACAAGGGGATTACGTTTGTCGCATTCACCGCCACGCCGAAGACCAAGACGCTGGAACTATTCGGCACGCGGCCCATTCCCGATCAACCGGCCGGGTCGGGTAATCTACCGGCAGCGTTCCACGTCTATTCGATGCGACAGGCGATTGAGGAGGGTTTCATCCTCGACGTGTTGCAGAATTACACGAGCTACAAGTTGGCCTTCAAGCTGGCACACGACGGCAAGGACTACGATGACAAGACGGTGGAGCGGTCGGCGGCCATGAAGGGCATCATGGGCTGGGTGCGACTTCCCCCCTACAACATCGCGCAGAAGGTGGAGGTGGTGGTGGAGCACTTCCGGCAATACGTGGCCCCGCTGCTGGTCGGCCAAGGCAAGGCGATGGTGGTGGTGGCAAGCCGGGTGGAGGCGGTGCGCTGGAAGTTGGCTATTGAGAAATACATTTTGGAGCACGGCTACAAAATCGGGACGATGGTGGCGTTCTCGGGCGAGGTGCAGGACAAGGTGTCCGGTCCGGATGGTTTCTCAGAGAAAAGCAAGATGATGAACCCGAACTTGAAGGGACGCGACATCCGCGAGGCGTTCAGGGGCGATGAGTATCAGATTCTGCTGGTGGCGAACAAGTTTCAGACGGGGTTCGATCAACCGCTGCTCTGTGGCATGTATGTGGACAAGCGGCTGGCGGGCATTCAGGCCGTGCAGACGTTGTCCCGATTGAACCGCTGCCATCCCGGCAAGGACACGACCTACGTGGTGGATTTCGTGAACGACGCGGAGGAAGTGCTGACGGCGTTTAAGGCGTATCACACGACGGCGGAACTGGCGGCCACGACGGACCCGAATCTGGTGTACAATCTCCGCACCAAGCTGGATGCCGCCGGGCATTATGACGACTTCGAGGTGGATCGGGTGGTGGCGGTGGAACTCAAGTCGGGCGCGAAACAGAGTGAACTGGTCGCCGCACTGGAGCCGGTGACGGACCGGCTGTTGCGGCGCTACAAGACGGCGCAGCAAGCGTTGAAAACCGCGCGGGAGAAGGCGGATGAAGCCGCCATCAAGGAAGCCCAGGACGACTTGAACGCACTGATCCTGTTCAAGAGCGACCTGGGCGCATTCATCCGGCTTTACACGTTCCTTTCGCAAATCTTTGACTACGGCAACACGGCCATCGAGAAACGTGCCATTTTCTATAAACGTCTGCTGCCGCTGCTGGAGTTTGGCCGGGAACGGGAAGGTATTGATCTGTCGAAAGTCGTTCTAACGCACCACAACTTGAAGAATCAGGGCAAGCGGCCCATGCCGTTGTATGCCGGTCCGGTGCCCAAGCTGGAGCCGATCACCGAGGCGGGTAGCGGTTTGTTGCAGGAAAAGGAGAAAGCCTACCTCGCCGAGATCATTGAAAAGGTGAATGACCTTTTTGACGGCGAACTCACGGATCAGGACAAGCTGGTTTATGTGAACAATGTGATTAAGGGAAAACTGCTGGAGTCCGAGACGCTCCAGAAACAGGCGGCCAGCAACACGAAAGAGCAGTTCGCCAATTCGCCCGACCTGAAGAACGAGTTGTTGAACGCCATCATGGGGGCGCTCGACGCGCACACAGCCATGAGCACGCAGGCGCTGAACTCCCAAACCGTGCAACAAGGGATGAAGGACATCCTGTTAAACCACGCGAGCCTCTATGAATCGTTGCGCGACAAGGCGGCGGCGTGAAGGGAGATGGATGATGAAGTGAAAAACAAATACCCGTTCTGCATTTCATCGAACTTATCAACTATCAGATACTGTTACCAAAGTATCTAACGATTTTTGCCTCGTAGTCGACGGGGTACACCAGTTGAACGGTCGTCTATTCCCGGTCATTGCACTGACCGGAGCCCATCCGGTTTCCCAAACCGAACTCTGAAACGAAAACGATACCAGAACCCCGATCAGTATCCCGAACATTGTAATCACGTCGACAGAGTGCGGCCCGTTCGCTTAACCTCTGTCGCATGAAACTGCCCCGCCGCCTTCTGTCTTTTCTCGCGCTCGCATCCCTTTTCGGATCGATGGCATTCGGATTCGGCGCCCGCCCAAATAAGCCGAACATTATTTTTATCTTCATCGACGATTTGGGGTGGAAGGACGTCGCGTGTTACGGCAACGACTTCTTCGAAACGCCGCGCATCGATCGCCTGGCCGCCGAAGGAGTTCGCTTTACCGATTTTTATGCGGCCGGCACCGTCTGTTCGGCCACACGTTGCGCGGTTCAATCCGGACAGAATCAGGCGCGCATTGGCATCACCGACTTTATACCCGGCCACTGGCGACCGTTTGAGCGAGTCATCACGCCCCGCCCCACGATGGCCCTGCCGCGGGATATCGTCACGGTGGGTGAGGCGTTGAAACAGGCGGGTTACACGACCGGCTACATCGGCAAATGGCATCTCGGCAACGGCAGCGGTTTCCAGCCGGAATCGCAGGGTTACGATTTTTCGGCCGTCATCAACGGCCCGCATTTTGCTGGGAAATACCGCGTGCAAAGCCGGCCGGATTTGAAACCCAGGTCCGGCCAGTATCGCACGGACTTCGAGGCGGATCTCAGCATTGATTTCATTCGAAAGAACAAGGACAAGCCGTTCTTTCTCATGCTGTCGCCCTACGCCGTTCATATTCCACTCGGCGCCATGTCGGATAAAGTCGAGAAGTATCGCAGGAAGGCAAAAGCAACGGGAACCAAACTGCCGCACCCGGTCTATGCCGCAATGGTCGAGCATTGCGATGACATGGTCGGGCGAATCGTGGACGCGGTGGAGGCCGAGGGTCTCACGCAGAAGACGATGATCGTTTTCACCTCCGACAATGGCGGGCTCTATCGTCGTTACGACTACAACCCAGATGCCGATGACGACGTCACGACTCTGGCGCCGTTGAAGGGCGAGAAAGGAACGCTGCATGAAGGCGGCGTGCGCGTCCCGTTGATTATCAAATATCCGCCCATGACC
>CALBIE010000735.1 GCA_937893495.1 uncultured Verrucomicrobiales bacterium
ACGAAAATAATCAGGACCAATACTTCGCCACTCATAAATTCTTGAACCTTTCGTTCACGATGTCGCCTTCATGCGTTATCAGACAGGATTTCATGATCTCATCCGAGGGGTCGATCACAAACGTCCGCGTGTCCGCGTTCCAAAACTCCTCAATCAACGCCACCAGGTTGGCCGCGTACATCTGGCTGGCATGCGCCGGCACGCGCCCGGGAAGATTCGCGTAACCGACGAGCTGGACACCGTTGCGATCCACGACTTCATCCCGGACAATTCCCTCGACGTTACCGCCACTCTCAACCGCCAGATCCACGACGACGCTGCCGGGCTTCATCGCTTCCAGCATCGGTTCAGTAACCAGTACGGGGGCACGCCGCCCGAATACCTGAGCGGTGGTAATCACGACGTCCGCTTGCGCGCAAATCTCCTTCATGGTTTCCCGTTGTTGGCGGATTTGCTCTTCGCTCAGAGCCTTCGCATAGCCGTCTTTGGTCTGGCCCGTTTCACCCAGATCAATTTTAACAAATCGACCGCCAACGGATTTGACCTGTTCTTCCACCTCCGGGCGCGTGTCGTAGGCATCCACCCGGGCTCCCAGCCGCTTCGCCGTGGCAATGGCCTGGAGACCGGCCACCCCCGCGCCGATCACGAACACTCGGGCCGGGGCAATCGTCCCGGCGGCGGTCATCATCATCGGGAAGATCTTGTTCAATCGTTCCGCGGCCACAATCACGGAAACATAACCCGCCAGGTTGGCTTGCGACGAAAGCGCATCCATTTTTTGCGCCCGCGTGATCCGAGGAATCAATTCCATGCTGATGCCGCTGAGATTTCTTTCCGCCATTTCCGTGACTCTTGGGTGGGCCTCAAACAAATTCAGGAAACCGATCTGAATGCCTCTATCTCGACGTCGATGAAGATCGTCCACCGTTGGAGGTTGCACTTGCAGCATCAGGTTGGCTTTGCCAAGCAGTTCATGGCGGTCGCCCTGAATTTCCGCCCCGGCCTGCTCGTAATCAGCATCGGAATATCCGCTGCGATTCCCCGCCCCGGATTCAATCTCGACGTTCGCGCCCAGATGCCGGAGACGCTTCAC
Source organism: uncultured Verrucomicrobiales bacterium (assembly GCA_937893495.1). Taxonomy (GTDB): domain Bacteria; phylum Verrucomicrobiota; class Verrucomicrobiia; order Limisphaerales; family JAYPXF01; genus CALBIE01. Next base: position 1,094 of record CALBIE010000735.1, read on the forward strand.
GGAGTCAGGCGTCAAGGCCACGCGAGATTCACCGTCTCCCGGTTCGGTTACTGTCCCGATGATCATATTCAACACCCGTATATCCGCCTCAATTCCGGATCGGCTTAACCACCACGACGGGTTTCCGCGCCCGTTCAATCACGGCTTGCGCGACCGAGCCCATCACCATTCTGGAAAGGCCGCTACGCCCATGCGATCCCAGGCAAATCAGGTCGGCGCCGAAGCGCTCGGCCGACTGACAAATTGCGGTGGCAACATCGTCGTTGATTACCACATGTTTCTCCGTTTCGATTGTCTCGACGGCGGTCGGGATTAAATCGCCAAGTCGATCGCGCAGTTGCACGTTTTCCCGATCAAGTTGCTCGTTGGAGATTTCGGTCGAGTAATACTTGCCGGCCATCGGGTTGGGAAGATGAGGTGGTTTTACGACATGCAACAGATGAATTTTTCCCGTTCCCTTCAGGAGCGAATAGGCGCAGGGAATGGCGGCGTTGGCGAGGTCGGAAAAATCCGTCGCAACCAGTACCGAATCGATTGCTTGAATGACACTCCCCGACACTCTGGGCGATGGCACGAGCAGTACATTGCAACCGCAATGGTGAAGCAAACCACGCGAGACCGAGCCATGCCACAACCACTGCATTCCGTGCCGTTGATGAGTTCCGCAAACAACCACATCGGGCTGGCACTGTTCGACCAGTTCAGCCAATTTCAGGTCGGCACGGCCAAAACTGGGTTCCACCAGGACATGATCCGGTTCAACTTTGAGAGCCGCCTTTATCCGCTCCTTCAAATCGTGTGTCAATTGCTGGCGCAGGAAAGGCTTATTGTCCGATTCGTAGTAGTCTGCGTGAATGCCCAATCGCGCCAATTCCTCGGGTGGCCAATCCACATGGGCGACCGTCACCTCGCAGGGACCAGCGTCCAGCAATCGGCTGATCCACCGCAGCGCATTCTCACTCTCGGAACTGAAATCCATGGCGACGAATAACTTCAAACTGCGGCCGTCTTTGCCCCAATCCAAAAACGGAGCCTCATCCCGGACAATCAACGTCGGTGCCGCACCTCCCTCAGCCACTCTCTCCGCGCAACTGCCCAGCGTCCACTGCTCGTGGTCACGGTGACCATGCGATCCGACAACCATCATCACGACATCAGCAGCACCGCCAAGACGTTCCAATTCGGTATCGACATGTCCGTGCAAGACCTCCATGCGATACCGATCTTTCGGGAGACTGAGTTGACTACCCAGCAGGGCCACCCGTTCCCGAGTTTCCTCCTCATGCATATTCCAGACTGCTTCCGCGAGCGTATCACACATTGAAACCGGCATGACATGGGCAACGACCAACTCCGATTGAAACCGATTTGCAAGCACTCCAGCCGCTTCAACGCAGCGTCGGGAATTCTCGGTGAGATCAGTGCCACAGATTATTTTCATCAATGTTCCTCTCTAAATCATACCGAATCACTTTGCCCGACGACGCCCCGGTTGCGACACGAAATCGTGTTCCTTGTCGCGCACGACCAACACCGGGCACGGTGCATGCCGAACGATCTTTTCCGCATCGCTTCCCAGAAAAAAGTGTTTC
>CALBIE010000736.1 GCA_937893495.1 uncultured Verrucomicrobiales bacterium
CTGACCAAAGAGTTGGAACAATTCGTTTTAAAAAAAGTGAAAAGCGGGCGCTACGGCTCCGCCAGCGAGGTGATCCGAGAGGGCCTGCGATTGCTCGAACATGAGGACGAGAAGAAGCGCTTCTCGTTTTCCACGCGCGAGGATCTTGAGTCCAAACTCCTCGAAGGCGTGGAGGCTTTGGATCGCGGGGAGCATGTTTCGGCTCGGGATGTCGAATCCGAGCTTCGCCTGACAAGTGCCAAGCGGCGGCAAAAGAAAAATGCCTGAAGTCCGTCTTTCCGGTCCCGCGCGGAAGGATCTTCTGCACATCTGGGAGTATATCGCTTCCGATAATATCGACGCGGCAGACTGGGTGCGGCACGCCATCTTTCGCGCTTTCGAAAGACTGGCATCGATGCCGGAACTTGGACCGCGACCAAGGTTTGCAAATCCACGTTTGAAAAATGTGCGCATTTGGCCTGTCCCAAGATTCCGCCAATATCTCATCTTCTACCGTCCGCTCGCCAAGGGCGGCGTGGAAATTATCCGCATCCTCAACGGTGCGCGCGATATCGCTGCGCTTTTGGATAAGCCGGAATAACTTCTCAGGCAAAAGCTATTCCGAAGTCGACCAAATTCCTCCCAAACCAAAAATTGAATCTCGAGTTCTCGCGGCTTTTGCTTTCTCTTCCGCAATGGCCATCTCGCCGCGCTGTGGTGTCACAAAGTATTTTCGATCATTCGGATCGAAGTAATCGTTCCACAAATGGAAGAATTCTCAGCCTTTTGCAAAAATTCTTGAGGCACCCATTGGTATTACTGGAATGAAAAGTTACGGAAATCTTTTCTATTGTTCCGACATTCCCTTACCTCCATGATCCAGCCCACCCGTGAAAATGCATATTCTTCTTCTCAAAAGTCGGTTTCTCGCCATCAGCGCGATTCTTGTGATTTTATCTGCTGCTGCCGGAATCGCGCACAGCCAAGAGCTGACGCCGCCGACACGCGAGATTCAGCTCTATCCCGGCACAGCTCCAGGATCGGAAGCATGGGACTACAGCGAACGATTCATTCCCGGCCGCAACCCGCGAATTCAAAACGTCGTGCGACCTGTCCTTCAGCACTATCCGGCAGACCGAAACAAAGCGGTCGGAACCGCGATGATCGTCGCACCGGGAGGGGGATTCCAGAATCTCATGATGAGCTACGAAGGCGTCGATATCGCGAAGCGCCTAAACGAAATGGGAGTCGAAGCATTCGTTCTCAAATATCGATTGATCTATACGAATCCCAATAACCAGACGGCGGGACAGAAATCGGGCACCACGTCCAAAGATCCACAGGCAGGTCAAAACCTGCGTGAAATGGCCGCTCTTGACGGACAGAGGGCTGTTCGCCTGCTGCGCGAACACGCCGCTGAATTCGGGTTTCCATCGAATCGCATCGGCATGATGGGATTCTCGGCCGGTGGATTTGTAACTGTGGCAACCGTCATGGGACCGCTGGATGGGAGACCCAATTTCGCCGCGCCAATTTACCCCGCTACCGGTGAACGGTTTGGCCAACCACCGATTGCTCCCGCCGGTGCTCCCCCACTGTTTCTAGCTGTTGCGGCGGATGACACCACCACGGGTTGGCAATGTTGCGTCGACCTTTTTCGAGGTTGGCAAGAAGCCAAAGTGCCTGTCGAACTTCATATCTTCCAATCGGGAGCGCACGGCTTTGTTAATAAAGGAAGCGGTTCCGACCATTTCATGGACCGTCTCGAAGAATGGCTCCGGGTCAACGAACTACTGACACCACTCCCTACTCCGTAATACATCGGAAAACTGGAACCTCCACCTCCACCAACGAAATATCCAGATATCCTTTTTTCACACGCCACGAGGGGGATTTCTTACGAGGAGCCGGAATAGCCCAAGCTCGCGGTGCCCAGGCCGTTGGATCCAAGACACAGCGACGAGACCTGCTTCACCAGCGAAACCGAAAGCTTCAGTCTTGTATTGGCCAATGTGAATGGGCACCCCAAGTTTCCAGAGATGCGTTCGCACGCCGTAATGGGTGATCGGAACCGCGACTTGCCACCCGGCCAGGTTGTTGGTGCTGGTTGCGACCAGGTCCACGCCATTATTCGTGCGAAGAGGCTACGCGGATTGACACAAAATGGGTCGATGAACGCAATTCGAAACGTAGCGCCGATTGGTAACTGGCGGTATCGCAGGTTACCAACCTGCCGAACGGCAGACTGCCAGTTTGCGCTATATTTAAAGTCCCCCCATTCGTGAAGCGTCTCCACAAACGCGATCCGAGAATCACACTCAGGCATCCACCGGCACTGCCATTGGGTTAACCGATTTGTCGGCACGGATAAGACCAGCTGAACGGCCCGTCCAATGTCGTTTGCAGGCGAGTGTTTAGTTTTGGAGACCGGAGGCCGGGGGGGACCAGGGTTTCTTAAGATCCGTTCCCGGCTCGGGAGTGGGTGCCGGAGGCGTGATGCCCGCCACCCGCATGATTCGATGAATGGCAACGACCGTTTCTGCGGAAGGCTTGAAGTTTCCGGGGCGATGGCCCTCCCCGATCAGCAGGGGCGTCCAGCCATACTTGTTCTTCTGGTTCCAAACCTCGATCCTGGCGCCCTTGTCGGCAAGGAACTGAATGACCCTGGGCAGATTCTTGAGAGCCGCGCCATGCATGGCTGTCTCGCCATTGGCGTCCGCGGCATTGATATCCGCACCAAGACTGAGGAGCAGTTCGGCCGCTTCCAGCACTTCGGGTTCCTCTCCGGCCGTTTCATTTGCAGCGTCCGATCCGACGCCAATTCCACACGCAACCATCAAAGGGGTGCAGTTGTCGGCGTTCCCCAGCGAGGGATCGGCACCGAGCGAAACCAAGAGCTTCATGTAATCGATGTCAGCGGTCGATGCAGCCATCAGGAAAGGTGTCGCGCCGAGTTTATTGAATTGCCCCGGTCCGCCCCTGCCATTCTCCAACCTCAGGTTCACCTCGGCCCCATGCTCAACGAGCTTTTTGACGAACTGCAGGCTGCCCACATCTCCGGAACCGAGCGGCGGAGGAGCTCCCCGGTCTTCGCCACGGGGCGGTTTACGAACCCAGGTCATCGTGTGCAATGGACTAAAGCCGGAACGTTCGTCGTTCGGGTCCGCCCCCGCATCAAGCAGAGCAAGAGCCAGTTCGAAATGACCATTCTCGACGGCAAGGATCAACGCGCTGGTTCCTTTTCGGGGGCTCTTTCCTCTGGGCTTTTGAGGCTGCATGGTTTCGTTCACATCCACTCCAGCCTTTAGCAGAATGCGAGCAACATCGGCCCTGCCATTGCGCGCCGCAAAAAAGAAAGGCGTGAATCCGGAATCGACCAGCGGCGTCCGAAAATCCGCCCCCACCGACACCAGCGACTCCACCACAACGGCATGTCCCTCCGCCGCGGCCCACATCAAAGCCGTTTGCCCCCGCCTTTCCCGCGCGTCGATATTGGCTCCGTGAGCGAGCAATGCTTTCACCGGGCCACTTCTACCAGTTCGGGCGGCGGTCATGAGAGCCGTCTCGCCTCCGCGGAGCCTGGTGTCAGGGTCGGCACCCGCAGCAAGCAGTTTTTCAACCAGAGGTCCATTGCCATTCTGACAGGCGAGTGAAAGGGGAGTTACCCCGTAGCGGCTCTCCGCGTGCACGTTGGCCCCAGCCTTAATCAAGAGCTCGGCTGTCGCGACGTCGTCGAGGAATGCAGACCAATGAAGTGCGGTCATGCCGTCCACAAGGGCCGCATTCACGTCGGCGTGATCCTGGAGCAAAGCACGGACCCGGGGGCGATCCGACCTTCTTGCGGCGTCCGCGAGATTCGCATCCGGATCGGCGGCGAAACTGGCGACGGAGAGCACGAGAGACAATCCGATCCGCCCGAATCGGTGCAGGACACTTCCGGTCATCATGACAGGCATTTCTCAGTGGATTAGACGGGAAGCGGCTGAAACACTTCGTCCAGCTTGCCGGTGCTGTCGGCAAAGGAATCGAGTCGAACACCGACTTTGTCGAGCAAGGTCAGGTGAAGATTCGCCAGGGGTTTTGGTTTGTCGTACTTGATATGGCGTCCGCCCTTCATCGCTCCGTCCGCACCGCCAGCGACGAGAATCGGAAGGTTGGTGTGGTCGTGAATATTTGGATTTCCTATGCCGCTGCCGTAGAGGTAGAGCGAGTGATCGAGCAGGGTTCCGTTTCCTTCCGGTGTGCCTTTCAATTTGAGAAGAAATTCGGCGAACAACGACACATGGAATTGATTGATCTTGGCCATGCGCTCGATCTTGGCCGGATCGTTGCCATGATGCGAAAGTGGGTGGTGCGGATCGGGAACACCGATCTCCGGGTAAGTGCGATTGCTGGTTTCCCGCGCGAGCTGGAATGTGATCACGCGCGTGACATCGCCTTGTAGTGCCAGCACCTGCAGGTCGAACATCAAACGGGCATGATCGGCATAGGCTGCGGGAACGCCCACCGGCCGATCCAGGTCCGGCAACGGATTGTCTGCCGCATCGGTCTCCGCCTTTTGGATGCGACGTTCCACCTCCCGAACGGTTTCGAGGTAATAGCTCACCTTGGCGCGATCGCCGGGACCGAGTTTACGGTTCAGGCGGGCGATGTCTTCATTGAACCAATCGAGCAAACTGGCTTTCTTCCGCAAGGCAGCCTGCCGTTCCGCTACGCTGCCACCTTCTCCAAACAAACTTTCGAAAACAATTCGTGGGTGCGCCTCGGCCGGCAGCGGCGTCGTGGGTGACGACCACGACAGATTGTTCTGATAGACACAGGCATAGCCGTTGTCGCATTGCCCGACCAACTGAAGCAAATCCATCGCCAGCTCCAACGAGGGCAACTGGGTTGCCTGTCCAATTTGTTTCGCGGCTACCTGGTCCACCGTCGTCCCCAGGTAATAGTCCGTGCTCTCCGTCAACTTCGCCTTGGCAGCGCTCAGGAAGGCGGAATTGGAAGTGGCATGACTGCCGGGGTAGGCATTTTGCAACTCCAGATTCGTGATCGCCGTGACGTACTCCTTGACGGGCGCGAGCGAACTGAGAATGGGGGACAGGGTTTCGAGATCATCACCGGGAGGCGTCCATCGCGTGATGTCGCAGCCCATCGGCATAAAAACGAAACCAAGCCGACGCACAGGTTGCGCAGCGGTCCTGGCGAGGGGAGTCGCGGCGGGGACCATGGCATCCAGCAGCGGCAGCGCCATGGTGGCTCCCATTCCCCGAAGAAACGTCCGACGGGGTATAAATTTTTTTGTGATAATCATTGTGATCTCCTCATTTTGAAGGGTGTGCTGTTGGCAATTCCAACGATGATGCTCGAAAAACGAAAATCTGTGGTTCGGGCGTCCCGGACGATTTTACGAATCGCGGGTGCGTCGTAGTATTCGATCCCACGACCCAGGGCATAGGTCATGAGTTTCTCAGTCAGCGTACCAACAAAAACCTCGGGGCGATTCAGCAACGCCTGCTCAAGTCCAGCCACTCCCGCGAACTCAGTGCCATCAGGCAGGCCACCGGAATTGTCAATGGACCGCCCTTCTTCGGACGTTCGCCAGCGGCCCACCGCATCGAAATTCTCGAGCGAAAAACCGGGCGGATCCATGGCGTTGTGGCAGCTCGCGCAAGCGGTGTTGGCCCGGTGCTCGGCAAGTCGTTCCCGCATGGAAAGAGTGCTCGACACGGTGTTTTCCTTCAACGTCGGAACGTTCGGTGGCGGTGGCGACGGTGGCGTCCCGAGAAGGTTTTCAAGGACCCATTTCCCACGAATCACCGGCGAGGTTCTCGTGGCATAGGACGTCACCGTCAGGACACTTCCCTGACGCAGCAACCCACCCCGTTCGCTGTCGTTGCCAAGCGACACGCGCCGGAAGCGGGTTCCATACACATTTGGAATTCCATAATGCCTGGCAAGCCGCTCATTCAAGTACGTGTAATCCGCCTTCAGCAGATGGAGCACGCTGGCATCCTCCCGCAGGACGCTGTCGAAAAAGAGTTCCGTTTCCTTCCGAAACGATTGCCGGAGGTTGTCGTCGAAATCAGGAAAAAGTCTCAGGTCGGGAGTAATCGACTCCAGATTGCGCACGTGGAGCCATTGATCGGCAAAATTACTCGCCAACGCCCCGGAACGCGGGTCAGCGAGCATTCGTCGCACCTGTTTCTCAAGAACGGATGGATCATGGAGGTCGCCTCGAATGGCGGCATCAAGCAGTTCATCGTCGGGGATACTGCTCCACACAAAGAAAGAGAGACGGGATGCCAGATCAACATCGGAAATGGAATACACCGTGTTCGGTACCACCGCGTCGGGTTCCAGTTCAACTCGGAAGAGAAATTGGGGACTGACGAGGATTGCACTCAGTGCGGACTCGATCCCAGCTTCGAACCCTTCGATCGCTCTGGTTTCTCGGTAAAACTCCATCGGCCGCCGGAGATCTTCACGAACCACCGGTCGGCGGTAAGCGCGGCGGATCAGCGTTGAGAGGATCTGTTCGGCGCAGGCATCCTCTTCGCTCGGGGTTGTCGACTGGCATACCAATACCCTGTCCCGGCTCGGCGTATTTCCAGGACCGGTCGAGTTGTAGGGGCCGTTGATCGAAACCTGATAAATAGCGGGACCCAGGCGCGGATGCCGGTGAAAATTGAAGTGCGCGGAGTATGGCTGACGCAGGCTTTCCAACAACGAGGAAGGATTTTTTAGAAACGTCACGCCGACCTCATGTGGACCTGCTGTCACGGGAACACGAATCTTAAGATGTTTGTCAACCGCGTCGTAGTCCTTGTTGGGCCCTCTCGGCGGCTCCACCGTGAACAACCTCACGCGCTTGCCGTCCAGCAGCAACTCCAGTTCGTGCGGTTCGTTCAGACCCTCGACCGCTTCGTTGCGATCCCGGGTGAGCCTGATTTGGAACTCGAATTCGCCATCCCGCGGAAACGTGTAGGGGATCCGGAGGCCACCGCGCGTGCCGAACGGCAGTCCATCCATTCGTTCCTCCTGAGTAAGATCCGGTCGGGGCCGAAACGTATCCCCACCGGGTGCGGGTCTTGGCGCTCCGATCGCCAGTCTACTAATCTTTTGCGCTGCTGAAACGTAACGATCCAGCAACGTTGGGGAAAGGTCACCGACGGTCACGTTGTCAAAACCGTGGCTCGCATCGTCCTTGGGCAGCAGCGCCGCGGCATCGATGTCCAGCGCCA
>CALBIE010000737.1 GCA_937893495.1 uncultured Verrucomicrobiales bacterium
ACGATGGTTGCAGGTGGACGTTTCTGCGGCGTAAACGCCGCGCTCCGGGGCTCCACTCGAATGCGCCCATGTCCGAGGGCGGTCACTCACATTGGTGCAGTTCATTGAACGGGCACTGTGTTTTCCATCACCCAGCCCTTCCCCTGAGCCTACAGGAACGAGAAACGCCTGGTGAGAGCACCGGGCCTACAAGTTGTAGGCCGAGTCCCCTGCCCCGGCGCTTCGGGTTCAAGGGTTCAAAGCGCGGACTTTTTCAAGGTGTTCTCGCCCTCGATGGGGCGAGGGTGCCCGATTTGTCGCGCCGAAGCAGCGCGGATCCGGAAACAAGCGGACGTAGGCGTACGCGCTCCGAATTCCAATTGGGCGTGCAGGAAACCACGATACGCCCGTTCTCGAAGGCTGGCATGCAAATGACTTGATTGCGCGTGCCGGTATCGGCATCAATCCCTCCGTGCCACGCAAGTCCAGCAAATCGAGCCGCAGGAAAGGATCGGACGAAGTTATTGCACCGGCGCAGAATAACCTCATCTCCGACATTCCGATTGAGGCCATTGCCACAGAAGATTTTGAGATTGGCGAGAATGGAAACATCGAGCTGGCAACGACAGTAGAACGGGATAAGGGCACGGTGCCGCGAGTATTTCACGAATCCGAGGATCATTCTGTTCGACTCTACCAGGGCAACTGTCTGGAACTTATGGACGGGTTTGCGCGCCGGCATCCAAAGGGTTGCTTCGACATGATCTTTGCCGACCCGCCCTATTTTCTCTCCAATGGCGGAATCACGTGTCACGCCGGAAAAATGGTCAAAGTCGATAAGGGGGCTTGGGATATATCACGCGGCGCGGAATTGAATCACGAGTTCAACAGGGAATGGCTTCGGCGCTGTCAGTCTGTGCTGAAACCCAACGGCACCATCTGGGTTACCGGGACTCATCACGTGATTTACAGCGTCGGGTTTGCCATGCAACAACTCGGTTTCAAAATTCTCAATGAGATTACCTGGGAGAAACCGAACCCGCCGCCGAATCTTTCCTGCCGCTACTTCACCCATTCGACTGAGACGGTCCTGTGGGCGGCAAAAAACGCGAAGAGCAAGCACGCGTTCAATTACCAGCAAATGAAGATGGAGAATGGCGGCAAGCAGATGAAGAGCGTCTGGCAATTCACTGCGCCCGGGAAAGCGGAGAAAGGATTCGGCAGGCACCCGACGCAGAAACCGGTGGCCCTATTGGAACGGTGCCTCCGTGCTTCGACAAATGAAGGTGATTCAGTACTCGATCCCTTCCTTGGCAGCGGAACAACGGGCGTTGCCTGTCAACGACTCGGCCGACAATTCACGGGAATGGAACTGGAGAAGCAATATCTCGAGATCTCGAAGAAGCGAATCGCCTGAACATCCGGGAAACCAACACTCATGGCCGGCAAAGCAACAGCAGTCCAAAATGGCGACGAGCTCGTGCAGCTTGTCGCGAAACTCGGGGAAGAACTCGGATTGAGCGTGAAACAACAGGTCGGGGTTGCCCGGCGAATCTGGGGTGCGAAACGCAAAATCGACGTCGTCCTGATTGAGCGCGAGACGCGTCGCACGCTGGGAATCGAATGCAAATATCAGGGCGTCCCGGGTTCGGCGGAGGAAAAGATTCCCGCAACGATTGACGACATCGCAGCGTGGCCCATCCCCGGCATCGTCGTCTTTGCCGGAACGGGTTTCACCGGAAACATGCGTTCGTTTCTTATCTCGACCGGCAAGGCCGTTGAGCTCGAAGAACTCGAGCCGTGGTTGAAACTGTTCTTCGGACTATCGCTGGATTAGTTCTCCCAGTCCAAGCGCCACAAAAAATACAAGAAACACAAAAAACGGGAGACCGACAGCATTGCCGGAACGGTGCCCCGCATTGCCCGTGAATCACGCGAATTTGCACGAATGGTCCCGCTGAAACGAACGAGGAAGGCATCCTCCGCCAGGTCTTGGACTGCGGCGGTGCTCCGCCGCTTTCCGCACGGTGAACGGCGATAGTTGCGCGATGGCTCGGGAAACCGACGTTCTCCAAAACTGCGAAACAACTGTTTCGATCCATGGTTGCCGATGGCTCGAAGGATTACGGGGCCGCCCGAAAGCGGCGCAGCAGCGCACGCACTCCAGGACGCTGGTGCGCTGGTGCCGGCTCAAGTCCCGTTCGCGGTACGGGGACAGGTGCTGAGTGAAGGAACAGGTGGGCATCTTTGCCCGACATTGTCCTGGTCAGTCCAACCGTTCGTCGGTGGGCTCTGACCTTACTTGTTTTCCCGAAGATAAATGAGCCTTCTGATGTCGGCTGCTACAAGTTGGTACGTTTTCAGCAACCTGCCAACGCCTTTTCTTGTGGCCCGTCGTGGTTGTTGTGGCTGATCGAATTACAGATCCTCGTTTTATGAATCATTCGACAGGCGAAAACGCCCTCGAAAGCCAGGAGACGGCGATTCCCATGCTTCCATTTCATGCCGCGTTTTTCAGCCGGCGGGACGCCTGCGCCACGCCGCGACAAACATTCCATTTCCGCCACAGTCCTTCGGCCAGATGGTCATTGCTGGTGCCGGGGCCATGCCGTCGATTTGCTGATCACCCCGCGAATTCAATTCCAGCGGTTCGAATAATGGATGTTTTTCTGAAAACTCCCGCGCCACGTCGGTGGTCTCGCTGCGGGTCAAAGTGCAGACTGCATAAATCAGTTTTCCGCCCGGCTTGACGAGTGGTGAGATGTTGTTTAACAGACGGTTTTGAACCTCCGCCAGTTCCGTCACGTCGCTCATTTTGGTGGTCCAACGCGCATGCGGGTTGCGTTGCCAGGTACCGACCCCACTGCACGGCGCGTCCAGCAGAACGCCGTCAAACTTCGTTTTCACGGGCAACCGCTCGCCTCCCTCCCATAGTTTTGAACGGTAGTTGAAAACCTTGGCGCGCTTCGCTCGTCGCTTGAGCATCTCGATTCGGCGGCGTGAGCGGTCAGTCGCCCAAAGCAGGCCTTTGCCTTCCATCAAATCCGCCAGGTGCATGGTTTTTCCACCCTCACCCGCGCAGGCATCCCACCACGTTTCGCCTGGTTTCGGCGCGCACAAGAGGCCAACGAGCTGAGAAGAAATATCTTGAATCTCAAATTCGCCGGATTGAAACGCCTGGCTTCGAAACAAGTCCTCGCTCCCGAGGTACCGCAGGACATTTACCAGTGCCCCGCTCGATGCCGCCCGTTCAAAACCCTTCGTTCGCGCGATCTGTTCCGCCATACCGTTCTTCGACCGCACCCAAAGTTCAGGTTCCTGCTGGATGGCGCGCAGCCAATCCACGTCGAAAGCAATCTCGTCAACGGCCCATTTGGGAATGTTTCGCTGGAGTTCAAACTTTTCAAACGCTTCCGGATTTTCGGCAAAGCGATCGGCCAATTGCATCGCGGAACGCAGTTTCGCCGGCAATCCAGCTTTGCGATCCAACTGTCCGCACCAACGAAAGAAGCTGAAGACAATGCGCGAGATTTCCCGGCTATCCTCGCGGGTGATT
>CALBIE010000738.1 GCA_937893495.1 uncultured Verrucomicrobiales bacterium
CAACGGGCTTAATGTCGAATTGTATGCGTCAACAATGATCAACAGATTGCGCGTGGTGTTGGTTAGCGACTTCAATATTTGAAGGGCCGTTCGGATACCTAGGTTGTCCGAAACACCACCGTCCATCAGGTTGAGATTCCATCCATTTGTCCCAACTCCAAGGGTGGAAGCGGGAATAGCGCCGGGAAAACTTGCACTCGCCTTCAGCCCCACCGCCATCGGAAGTTTGAGCAGTTCTTGCAGATTGCCGGCATCGCACTCCATTTCCTCTCGATTGTGGGTCCATCTACGGACATCAAGTCTGCTAAGCACGTCTGGGGCGAAGACGAAATGCGTGCCCGCATCTATCAACGTGGCATTGGCGAACCACATCGGATGCCGAACCGGTGAAGGTGAACTTGCCAGAACAAATGTCTCGCTGAGGGTCAAACTGCTGCCTCTCCACTTTCGTCCAAGCACCTTCCGGTCGAGCGCCCGTTCCAAAGAGTCGCCACGATCCATTTGGCCGATGTTTCCCGGATTAATCAGTCCAAACAGCAGCTTATGCTCGTAATCATTCTCCAGCATCCTGATCAGGCGCCCATTATTCGCGGAGAGTGAATCTACAAACGAATAACCATCAATGTCGCCGTTGTGCGCACTCCTGTAGTCAACGCGGCTCGAAATATATGCGGCAGCGGACAATCCGCCACCTGATACCGTCGAAAAGTAGTCAACTTCCCGCAAGAGATTGGTAACCGGCCAGTCGGTTGGAAGTGCCTCCAATGCGCGTAGCACACCCGTGCCAAAGTTTGCCGAACGAAGCCCTCCGCCAGACATCGCCACCACGACGTTGACATTCGTGAAATGGCGTTCCTTGCGCTCGTTTGGAGATTTGTAATTGCTGAAATCAACCTTGGTTTCGGCAGTCCAATCCGGCGTGATTGGATTATTCCCGGGTTCATCCAGCCTCACTTTACCAAGCAATGGAGGTTTGGCACAGAACTGGCAGCCGGCCCCAAGCCCCCCCACCGCGAGAGAAGTAGCAATCTGCCACGCTATGGAAAAACGGAGTTTCATCGATTTAGCAGCGATACCGTATCGAAAGAGACAGGCGCTAGAGTTTCACTCATCTTTGTGTGGCTTCTTCGACAGGAAAAGTATCCGTCAGTAACCTCGTTATGGCACGAAAAAGAATCGCGTCAACACTGACACCGAAGTAAAGGTGATTGTCGGGCCCGAATTTCATCCCATCCATGAATGTGTATCCCACGTCGAGGTGAATGGCTGACGCATTCTCAACCGCCCTCCCGAGCCCAAGCGAAACACCGGCCAATATTGCCCGGCGCGAACCAGTTCCGGAAGAAAGTTTGATTTGATCAGCGCCATATCCCCCCCAAATATAGAAACCAGTAAGGTATTTCGGACTGCCGATAAATTCCGGAATATATTCGGGCCAGATCCGTTTTTCGAGTTCCATCGTCGCCCGCGTTGACGAGTCGGCTTTGTAGTAGCGATTGACAGGGGAATGAAGCAGGTTGTAGCGAACTTGAAGTGAAACGGTTCCTTCACCTTCATCTGGAACAAATCCGTATCCCATTGTCACAGCAAAGCCCGCGTCCCGCAATGGCGCGTGATTCGCCGCATCGAAGATGGGAGCGTTGTTATCGAGGGTAAGTTTCGATAAATCCGCAAGCATTTTACCGTCCGCCCCACTGCGCAACGTTACGCCAACTCCTTTCGCAATATCCTCTGCAAGCGCCTTCGCGTATTCTTTCTTAAATTCTTCAGCCAGTTTCTTTGCAGGTTCATCGATCGGAATTACGACATCCCTGTCAGCACTGGCTTGCGCCTCGTCGATGATTGCTTCCTTCAATGCAATTGAAATAATTCTGTTAAAACCGTCGGAATCCGGCTTCAAATAAGGATACTCCTTCTTCAACGCATCCGATAGCTGCTTTCTGGCTTCCGCCACATTACTCAACGTTTTGTCGTTCAGCTTGGCTAAAATAGCGGCAGCGGCTTTTTCAAAAAGTCCAATTGTTGTCGCGCGCGCGCTTAAAGCCGCCACACAAACAAACAAAATGAATGCCAAACCAAAGGAAAACCGAATGTCTTTCTCAATGAATTTTTTCATATCACTATAAAATGTAGTTTTTTCGGGTTTGTTCAGGACAAATTTCGATATCAACTCTTCTTCACCTTCGGAAGCCCTTGCTTCGGATTGGAGACAGGCCACTGCCGCGACGGGTCGGGCAATTTGTTCGGGAACTGTTGGCACAAGGCTTCCTGGAATTTTTTGGCAATCTTGACGAACCCCGGCCCGCTGGGATGGATTTCGTCCTTCCAGTCGCCCGCCTTAAGTGTTCCCTGCGTGCGAACGTAAGTCACCTTCGAGTACTGTTGCTCCAGCTTGAGAATAATATCACCCAGGCGGGTCAGCATGTGATGGATGATCTTAGCCTGCGTATTCGCGTCGCGAATGCCTCGGTTTTTCTCCATGTACTTCTGAATCCAGGGACCGATTTTGAAGAACAGAACCCGAATGGGCTTGTTTGCCGGAATGGCGTAATCGTAGGCGTGCGTAAATATCACCGCTTTTTTATGGTGAGTGTTTCGAATATCAACCAGTTCCCGATAGGCACCTTCAATTTCACTCAGACGGTTGTCGAAATTGTTCATATTAATGCACTCCCGCCAATGCATCCCGTCTTTCCAATGGTTCAATAGCGGGAGAATGCCCCTGCCCACAATGTCGTTCCCGCCACCACTGAAAAGAATTCCATCGAAATGGTTTCTTTCATCAGACAGGACTTTGATCAGTTTCTCGCGTTGTTTGCCCGCAAGCATTTTCCGCGCTTCGTCACCGTTACTTTGCAACCGATACCATCCGGCATGAGGATTATTGTACTCGTAAAGCAATTCAATGATGTTGGTACGCAGCCATTTCGGAAACGCGAACCATGAATCGCCCTCGGTCAGAAAACCCACCGCTCCCGATTTCAATTTCTTTCGATAACGCTGAATGGGTGTTCCCGGATCCTCGATCTTACCAGCCATAACTTTTTCCTCCGCTTTGATTTTTTTGAATCGATGTCATTCCAATGTGCCCGATGAGAAAATTCTCAACGATTCATTGAGTTCCGAGCGCAACAGATTTCTAACCGCTCACCCGAAGTAACCCAACTCATCGGAGTTAGCAAAACTGGCCAAACCGTTATCAAAACTGGCCGGACGAATTTCTGTCGAGTGTGAGAAACTCGGTGGGCGTAATGCCAAACTCTCTTTTGAAGTCACGGCTGAAATTCCCGACATGCGTGTAACCCGAACTGTAGGCCGCCATCTTTACGGAACGAGACTCCAAAAGCCATTTCATTGCGACGGCAAGTTGCTGATGCTTGAACCACTTCTTTGGACTACACTGAAATGTGCTATGAAACTCGCGATTCAAATTGCGATGCGACATGCCACGCAGCCGGGCCGCCACGCCAACTTTGAATTGAGACTCGACTGCGACCAGTTCCCATTCCCGTTCAATCGCCAATTCGCGGAATGCC
>CALBIE010000739.1 GCA_937893495.1 uncultured Verrucomicrobiales bacterium
TGAAATTATCCTGACGCGTATGGGCAAAGCCGGAGGTTTGCAGGAGGCGAAGCAACCCATGGCCGCGCGGCCCTTCGGGCATTTGGCCTCCTGAACCAATTCAGGCGTCGGAATTACAGCGGGGTTTTTTGGACTGCGCCGGCAGAGCCGGGGGATTGCCTCTCACTTTAACACAGCACGACGGAGCCCCACCCGAAGCGAAAGACGGAGACGAGGTTGCAAATAACTGAATTACGCCATTCCCTTGAACCAACACTTTCAAATCGATTGCCAAACGCCGCCCGGGCCGGTAGCTTCGCAACCATCGAAATCCGCCGCGTATGAAAACCTTCATTCCGATACCCGTCCTGCTTGCCGCCTTCGTCCTGACCCTGATCACTGCTCCCCTTTTCGCTGCCGAAGGCGAGCAACGCGATCATTCAACACCGCCAACCTTGGAGCAGATAAATCTCGATATCGCCCGTTTCGAAGAGCGCCTCAAGGCGTTCAAGCACGAGTACGAAGCGCTCCGAAAACAAGACGCCGAAAGCACGCAGACAAAGCAACTCGGTAACCGCATCACACTGGTCGAGCGCGCCGTCAAGAACTGGAAATTGCTGCGCGAGCACTACCGCCCGACGGCGGACCAGTCCCCGGCCGAACGCCTGCGTCTGTTCCGCGCCGCGGCCGAAAAGCTGAAGCATGCCGGACACACGGAGTTCGCGGCGAACCTCGCCCGGCGCGCCGGGTCGTTCGCCAACCCATCCAAGCCCAAGGCCAATCATCCACCCGCGCCGCTGCGTACCGATTTTTCGGTCGGCTATTCGGCTGACGCGCCCGCCACACCCGTTGCGTGGGTGAAACCGGTCGAACCGTCCGCCAATGCCGGGGCGCTGTTTACCAAACGCATCTTGCCGATCTTCAATTCGCCCAAGCCGTCGAGCTGCAACGAATGCCATCTCAGCGGAGTGGATTTGAAAGACTACCTCTTTCCCGATCAGGCGAAGACGTTTGCCGCGATGGTCAAAGGCAAATTGATCGATGTGAAGAATCCAGACGGATCGAAGATTCTTGAGTTCATCAGCCGCCGACCAGCGAAGGCCAGTCTCGTAAAGGACAAGGTCCGGCGGGAGGAATTCGAAGCGTTCCGCGCGTGGATTCACGCCGCCGTAAAGGACACGAAACTGTTTCACGCCAAATCGACGATTGCCGCCGGACCGCAATTGCCGCCCGAGGTGATTCGCCATGCGCGCACCGACCGGGTTCTGTCGTCGTTCCTTGAGAACGTCTGGAGCGAGATCGAACGCTGCGTGCATTGCCACGACCCGAATCAAAACCAGAAGCAGGTCGAGCGTCATGGTGTGAGCATGTCGTGGATTACCCCCGACGATCCGCTCGCCACCCTCGCCTACCTCAAGCGCGGCGAACTTATCGACCTCGACAACCCCGAGAAGAGTTTGATTCTCACCAAACCCACGATGGAGGTGGAGCACAAGGGCGGCCGCAAAATGCTCAAGGGCGACCTGGGTTACCGGCAGTTTCTCACGTTCATCAACGACTACGCCGCGACGGTGAAAGGCGAATACAAGACCGCCGAACAGTTGCCCAAAGCCGCCCGACTCATCCCCACCGTTGCGCAGATAGCGCTGCGTATCACGGACATTCCCGAGCAATACCGCGGGAAATTGTTGCGGACGGAAATCCATCGCTGGTCGGATGCCGGATGGAGCAAAGACCCTGTTGCCACCGCTGCCTGGACCGTCTTCCCGAAAAAACTGATCTTCCAGTCCCGCCTCACCCTGCTCGCTCCGCGCGGTTCAAAACAAGTCGGCAAAAAGGAACTCCCCGCCGGCCGCTACCTCGCGAAGATCTTCATAGATTTCACCGAGAAGCTCAACAAAGACGGACTGGCCGAACTCGGCGCGGCCGACTTTGTCGGTCAGGTCGATTTCCATTCGAATTGGAAAACGACTCCAAAAAACCCAGTAATACTCAAGTTCCCCGAGTTGCGCCTGACGCAAGTGCGTGAGTGACCGGATTCAATCCGGCAACAGCGGGGCGCTCCCGCCTTCCACATTGATCGGTGAATACAATGATGTTGATGAAACGTACGGTCAGCGCAGGCGATTGAGGACGAATTCTGTCGGAGTCCGATTGGCAAGTCACCAAGCAGACGATTGAATCTCAATGCCAATCTAAAAGGGAGCAATGCCATGAAACGAATCGTAGTCTGCGCGGACGGAACCTGGAACCGTCCCGAGGAGGATCTGGAGAAGGATGTCCCGACCAATGTGTTGCGGTTATCGCGTGCCATCCGGCCGTTTGCCGGCGAGGGCACGCCGCAACAGGTATTTTACGACTGGGGAATCGGCTCGTATCACGATCAGGTCGTCGCCGGCGCGACGGGCAAAGGCATCCACAAAAACATCATGGATGGCTACCGTTACATCGTCCAAAACTTCTCCCCGGGCGATGCGATTTATCTCTTCGGATTCAGTCGCGGTGCCTACACGGTGCGCAGCCTGTGTGGACTCATCAACAACTGCGGCATCCTCAAACGCCCTGACGCCCGATTGATCCAGGAGGCATTTGAACTCTACAAGAAGCCGGGCAAGGTGTTTCACCCGGACGGCGAGAAATCGGTTGCGTTTCGAAAAGAGCATTCGCATGCGGCGTCGCGCGCGGTGAAGTTCGTGGGTGTATGGGATACCGTCGGAGCGATGGGAATCCCGATCAGCTTCCTCGGTTTGTTCCGCGACAAGGATGAGTTTTACGACACGAAGATTGGCCCCAATGTGGAAGTGGCGCGGCACGCGCTGGCAATAGACGAGTTCCGGCGCGACTTCGAACCGACGATTTGGAATCCGCGCGAGAATCTGGACTTGAAGCAGGTCTGGTTTGTCGGCGCCCACAGCGATGTCGGCGGCAGTTACCCGCCGGACAAAGACGGCTCGCTGCTCTCGGATATCCCGCTGAAATGGATGCTCAGTGAGGCCAACAGCAATGGACTCAAGCTGGAAACACACCTTTTGAAAGTACTGAATCCGAATCCGCAAGCGACACTGCATAAATCGCGCCGGAATTTCTATCGCCTCAAAAGCAAACTCTACCGACCCATCAACCACGGCAAGGGCGACATCCTCATCCATCGCTCGGTGAAGCAGCGGTGGGATCAGGATGACCGTTATCGGCCGGACAACCTCGAGGATTTCGTCAAACAGGGCTGGCCGACGAAACTGGTGGATTAGCTTGAAAGCGCGAGGGGCGACGGGGTAAATCGAATCGTTCCCGAATCGTTTTTGCGAATGCGACAAATCCCATGAAAGAATTCGTTACGACCCTGACGGCGCGCTCGGCGCAAACCATAATGAGTCGTTTCCGCTGCCTGATGCTGGTTGGGCTTTTTCTTTCACAAACGCCGCCGTCGCATGCGGCGAAGTACGAAGCCCGCACCCGCGTCTCCATCCGCGCCGGCCAATGGCACATCAATGACCGCGTGTTGTTTCCCGGCACGGCCTGCGAGGGATTGCTGATGAACGTGCGCATGGTCAACGTCACCTTTGAGGACCGTCGCAGGCCGGAGTTTGACGCCAACGTGAATACGGACCGGTTCATCCGGCAGATCCCCGATTACCACGCGCACGGCGTTCGCGCGTTCACGCTCTGTCTGCAGGGCGGCATGCCGGGCTACGAGGGCGCGCTCAACTCCGCGTTCAATCCCGACGGCTCGCTGCGTCCCGATTACCTCGCAAGGGTCAATCGCGTGATCGAGGCCTGCGACCAACACGGCATCGTGGTCATTCTCGGGCTGTTCTGTCAACGGCAGTCGAAGCTGCTGCGCGACGACGATGCGATTCGCGCCGGACTCGTGAATGCGTCGCGCTGGATTCAGAAAAGCGGCTTGCGAAACGTCGTCGTCGAGATCGCCAACGAGTATCCGCATCGCGGTTTTGCCCATCAACTCATTCGCACGCCCGAAGGCATGACGTCTTTGCTCCGGCTGGCAAAACAGACCGCGCCAGAGCTTTTGTTCACGGCCAGCGGCTACGGCGATGGCAAGGTGCATCCGGACGTCGCCGCCACGTGTGATTTTCTGACGCCGCATTGGAACGGCACAAAGGTTGCCGACATCCCGGCACGCGTCGCGGCGCTCAAGCGCTTCGGCAAACCCATCGTCTGCAACGAGGACGACAAGGCCGGCAATCAATACGTCGCCACGTTGAAGGCATCGGTGACCAACGGCTGCGCCTACGGGCTGATGTTGAATGAGAAGAACCAGTACCAACCGTTCGAATTCAACGGCGCGGCCGATCACCAAGATTTATATCGCGCGCTGAAGGAGATGACTTCGAAGAAAAGTACTCTGAACGCCCAACAGCCTCATCCCGCTGCCCTGCCCGCGAACGGGCCCACCCCCTCACCCGCCCTTCGGGCACCCTCTCCCCCATTGGGGGAGAGGGATGGGGTGAGGGGGATTCCGAGTCGAGAGAAACAAATCGCGACTCGCAAATCGGTAAATCTTTCCTCGAAGGGGAATGCCGGAGAACTCCGCAATCACACCACATATTTTCCCCCGCCGGAATCCAAGGGTGGCTGGCGGGCTGTGACAACGAATGACGAACTGGAAACCATCGCCGGTATGGACAAACGCAAACTCGCCAATTTGCGGGATTGGCTGATGAAATCCGACAAGCGCCCCTTTGCCGCCGTCGTGATTCGTCACGGCATCATCGCGTTACAAGTGGAACGCGGCAACAGCGCCGCGACCGATTCTCGCCGAGTGGCCTCCGTGTCAAAGGCGGTTTGCGCGACGGTCCTCGCCATTGCCTCCGAGCGCAGTCAGCACGGCCTTACACCGCGCCGGATGACGTTTGACGACAAGGCATTTGACTTCATCCCGTGGGCGCAACCCTTGAGCGATCCGCGCAAGGCGGACATCACCGTGAAGCAGTTGCTCAATCACACCTCAGGCATCTGCCCCGAGGCGGTCGGCGCGCGCAACGATGGCACTTGGGACTACATCCTCGGTCACAGCGGCGATGCGCGGACGGCCAAACTCGCCTTTGAGCCCGGCACCGCGTGCGGTTACTCGACCCACGCCCTGATTCATGCCGCGCTCGTTTGCGAAACGGTCACGGGAGAGCCCTATGATCAATTTGCCATCGAGGCGTTGTTCAAACCGATCGGCATCGAGAAGTGGTGGTTTCAATATTACGACGGCGGCAACGTTGGCCGAAAGCCATCGCACGGACTTGGACTCCCCGCGCGCGAACTGGCGCGCATCGGCTACTGCATGCTCCACGACGGACGCTGGGGCAACACACAGGTGATTCCGAAATGGTTCGTCGAACAAACCGCGCTGCCGTCACACAACGTCACGACACCGGAACTGCGCTGGAATCTGAATCCGGCCGTGTTCACGCTCGG
>CALBIE010000740.1 GCA_937893495.1 uncultured Verrucomicrobiales bacterium
CCGTCGGAACAGGGATCGGTTCGGGCGAAGGTGAAGGCGCCTTTAATATTGAGAAGCTGCGCTACCACAAAATAATCATCATGACGGATGCTGATGTTGATGGTTCGCACATCCGTACCCTGTTGTTGACGTTTTTCTACCGGCAAATGCCCGAGTTGATTAAGCAGGGATATGTCTATATTGGCTGTCCTCCGCTTTACGAAGTGACGCGACGCAAACGGGTTGAGTACGTCGATGACGATGCCCAATTGAATCGAATTTTGATTCAGCTCGGAACGGAAGATGTTCGACTGCGTGACATTGCCAACGATGTTGAAATTCCATCCAAAAAACTTGCTGAGATTCTGGAATTGCTCGAATCGTTGGATAAATACGCCATTGCGATTCGTCGGCATGGTGGCGACTTCGAGGAATACCTGAAGCATCGCAATCAATCCACCTTCGAACTTCCCCGGCACCTGATCGTGGTGCGCGAGGGAAATAAGGAGACAGTGCTTTACCTTCGATCGGACGCCGAGTTCAGCAGTTTTGGCGAATCCAATTCCGATCTCAACCTGTTTGAAAAAGAAGAAGAAGAGGTGGAACCGGTCGAAGGCGAAGTTCGGCCAGTGATCAAGAAAGAGGGGCCTTCGCGCCGCGCAAGACACGTCGAATTGCACGAGAGCAAGGCGATTCAGACCTTGCTGGGCCAACTGTCCCGGAAAGGATTGGCGGTTGAGCACTACTCAGCTCAGGACGCACCGCTGTACGAAGTGATCGAAGGCACTGGCGACAAGGAGAAAAAGAAGCCATTATTCGGGCTTCAGGAAATTCTCGAAGCCATCAAGGAGGTGGGTAAGAACGGCTTGTCGATCAAGCGCTTCAAAGGGTTGGGTGAAATGAATCCGAAACAGCTTTTTAACACCACCATGGATCCCAGGACACGCAAGTTGCTTCGCGTGGAATTGAGCGATGCGGTCGAAGCTGAAGAGATGTTTACGAAACTGATGGGGAGCGAAGTAGAACCACGCCGGCAGTTCATTGAGGACAACGCGCTTAATGTTCGGAATCTTGATGTCTAGCATCCGGCCTAAGACGCGAGAAACAAATCATCCGAAAATAGAATTTTCCCGGTTGCGACATTTGAACGAACGAATCTAGATGGCAGACGACAACGAAAATAACCAGGCTCCGAGTGAACCGAACCAGGTGGAACACGGTCAGCAGTTGCCCGTGGCGAATACACCCCTATTCGCCGCGAACGAGAACGTGCAGAAGATAAACGTCGCGGACGAAATCAAGAATTCGTTTCTTGATTACTCGATGTCCGTGATTATTTCGCGGGCCCTTCCCGACGTTCGCGACGGCCTTAAGCCATCCCAAAGGCGCTTGCTCTTTGCCATGAACCAATTGGGCGTGTTTCCCAACAAGAAGCATCTCAAATGCGCGAAGATCGTCGGGGAAACGATGGGCAATTATCACCCGCACGGTGACCAGGCCATTTATCCGACGCTGGTGCATATGGCGCAACCCTGGGCCATGCGGGACACGCTCATCGATGGACAGGGAAATTTTGGTTCGGTCGAGAACGATCCGCCGGCTGCCATGCGTTACACTGAGGCTCGACTGACCCATTTGGGCGCGATCCTCATGGACGACATGGACAAGGACACCGTGGACTTCGTGCCGACTTACGACGAGTCCAACACGGAGCCGGTTGTCTTGCCTTCGGCATTTCCGAACCTTCTGGTCAACGGCGGCACGGGCATCGCCGTCGGCATGGCGACGAACATGGCACCCCATAATCTGGGTGAGGTGATCGATGGCATTTGCGCCCAGATAGACAATCCAGAGATCACGATTGACGGACTGCGCAAGCACATCCTGGGGCCCGACTTTCCGACCGGTTGCGTGATTATCGGCATCGAAGGTATTCGTCAATATACCACGACCGGTCGCGGCAGTGTCAAAGTGCGTGGTCGCGTCGGCGTCGAGCAGTTGAAGGGAAACAAAGAGCAGATCATCATTACCGAGATCCCCTACAACGTAAACCGCGCGGCGTTTGTCTCGCGTATCGCCGAATTGGTGAACGAGAAGACCCCCGGCTTCACTGAGATTTCCGCGGTGCGAGATGAGTCCGACGAGAATACGCGGGTTGTGGTCGAGTTGAAGCGGGATGGAATTCCCAAGGTTGTCATTAACAACCTCTACAAGCACACGGCTCTGGCATCGAGTTTCTCGGTCAATGCATTGGCCATCGATCACGGTCGTCCGAAGACGTTGAACCTGAAGGAGATCATCAATTGCTTTATCGAACATCGGCGCGAGGTTGTCTTGCGGCGTGCTCGATACCTGCTCAGGAAAGCCGAGGATCGGGCCGAGGTGCTGGAGGGCTACCTCATTGCACTCGCCAACCTCGACGAATTTATCCATATCATTCGCAGCTCCAATAATCGCGATGAGGCCAAAATTAAATTGCTCGCCTACGAATGGAGCAAAAGTCAGGTGCAGCAGTGGGGAATATTTCTTCGCGAAAACAGCAACATCGACCCGACGGGTCAATACGCCCTGTCGGAACGGCAGGTGAACGCCATCCTCGAGTTGCGTCTGTACCAATTGACCGGTTTGGAGATGGGCAAGGTCGAGGCCGAATACAAGCAGCTCCTTGAAACGATCAAGGATTTGCTCGATATCATCGCCCGCGAAGAACGGGTTTTGCAGATAATTAAAGACGAGTTAAAGGCGATCCGGGAAAAGTATGCAACTCCGCGGAAGACCGACATCGTGCCGGATGAAGGAGAAATGGCGATCGAAGATCTCATCGCCAATGAACCGGTCATTATCACGCTGACTCATAACGGACTCATCAAGCGAACCAATATCAGCTCCTACCGCTCACAGCATCGTGGCGGCAAAGGCGTCATCGGCATGGAGACCCGCCAGAAGACGGCGGTGGACGGAGCCGATTCAGATTTTATCGAGCATTTGTTTACGGCCAGCACGCACGATTACCTGATGTTTTTCACCAACTCGGGTCGCGTTTACGTTGAGCGAGTGCACGAGATTCCGGATATGGGACGGGCTTCAAAAGGGCGTAGCATCGCAAATGTGCTCGAAATGCAGAAGGGCGAAAAGATTGCGTCCATGAAGCGTGTCGAGGGCAAATACGGTAATGAGAAAGAGGATATCACTTTCCGTCAGGAGGATATCTTCGTTTTCTTTGCCACGCAGAACGGCACGGTCAAGAAGACGGCTCTGAGTGACTTCGCCAACGTCCGTAAGGGTGGCATCGTCGCCATCAAGATTCTGGAAAACGACGATCTCATCGATGTCAAACTCACTTCTGGAAACAACGAAGTCGTGTTAATCACGCACAACGGATTGAGCATTCGTTTCAACGAGGAGAATGTTCGCTCCATGGGGCGGGCAACCACTGGGGTGCGGGGAATCAGTCTCAGAAAAGGAGATCGAGTGGTTTCGCTGGCAGTTGTTGAGGCTGATTTTACACTGCTTGTCGCCGGAGAAAACGGCATTGGCAAACGGACCGACTTTGGTGAGTACCGCGTTCAGTCGCGCGGGGGTAAAGGAATCATCACGATGAAAACCACCGACAAGACCGGAAAAGTCGTCGGGGCTCTGAGCGTGCGTGACAATGACGAATTGATGCTGATTACCTTTGTCGGACAGATGGTGCGTATTGCAGTCGCGGGTATTCGCGAAGCGGGTCGCAACACGCAGGGGGTAAAGCTGATCGAACTGTCGGATGGAGATAAGCTTCAGGCTATCGCGCCGGTAATCAGCGAGGATAACGGTGAGGATAAACCACCTCCGGGTGAAGAACCAGACGAGGCTGAGGGCATCATGCCGCTGGGCTAAAGGTAGTTGTTCTGAACCTTTACCTGGTCGCACCCCATTCTTCGCTGTCCGACTGCCTCTCTGTAATTCGAGGTTACGGTTCCTGCTTCGTCGGACACACCACCACTTCGCGCACACAAACACTTTGCGGCATCTGATAGGCCCAGAGAATCGTCTGGGCGATGGATTCCGGTTTTAACGCGCCGCCGATATCCTTCGCGTATGCCAGCCAGCCGTCGCGCACACCCTTGTCCCTCGTGCCGTTAATCAAATCCGTCGCGACCATTCCGGGCGCCACGCACATCACGCGCACATTGCTGCCGCTGACTTCCTCACGAATCGTTTCGGTCATCGCGTGTACGGCGAATTTCGTGCCGCAGTAAAGCGCATGGTTTCCGAACGTCTTGCGCCCCGCGATTGAGCCAATGTTGATGATGGAACCGTTCTGGCGTTTCACCATGTCCGGCAGGACGGCCCGAACTCCGTTCATCAGGCCCACAATATTGACGTCCACCATTTTTTGCCAATCCCGCGAGTCGCCTTTCCAGGAAACAGAGTTAATCATGACGCCCGCGTTATTGATGAGGCAGCCGACTTTTCCGTATTTCTTCTCGGCTTTTTTGATGGCGGCCGTGACCATCTTGACGTCGCAGACATCGGCTTTTTCCACGATACAGTTCGGGAGCTTCAGTTTCTTCATCGGCGGCAGACGCCGGGCCAGTAACAGTAGGGGATAACCCGCTGCGGAAAACAGTTTTGCGGTTTCGGCGCCGATACCCGAACTCGCCCCGGTGATGACTACCAATGGTTTGCTCATACGCGGCCAGTTTAGTTGCCCGACTCCAATTGAAAAGACCGATGTCGCACAAGACGGCTTGCTTCGATCCGCCAAAGTCCATAGATTGCCAGCAGTGAAATTGTTGCTCGAAAACTTGCCTCCCAGCCTCCAGTCCCAACGGGAGACACTGGCCCGGTGCATTGAGGCATTCGACTCGGTGACGCCGGTGAAACAGGTGCTGCTGTTCGGTTCGCACGCCCGCGGCGAAGCCGGACCGGACAGCGACGTGGATCTGTGCATCGTCGCGGCAGGGGCGGAGGCGCAACGAAAAACCGCCGCTGACTATCGCCGCAATATCTGGCCGTTGCGTCCCCTCCCATCGTTGACTCTGCTTCCAATTTCCCCGGCACGTCTTCAGGAAAAACGTGAAATTGGCGACCACTTTTTTGCAACTGTCTTGAAAGAAGGAGTGCCCCTTGCCGAGGAAGACTGACGCCAGCAATCCGGCCGACTGGATATATTTTTGCGAATCGGATTTGCCCGGATTGAAAGTCCTTGCGGATCGGGAGATGTGCTGGCACATGTGCCAGAGCAAGCTCTCCGAAGTCCTGGCAAAGGCCCTCAAGGCCGAACTGATACGTCTCGGCTGGACACTCGTCAAGACCCACGACCTGATCCGTCTTGCCCAGGAGCTTGAAAAGTTCAATTCCGATTTGATGGAAACGATCGCGCCTTGGTGCAACGAGATGGTGGACTGGTATTTCGCCGATCGATATCCCGGCTTTGACACCGAGGAAGCAGATTGGGAAATGCTCCGAAAACGAATCGATTCAATCACTCAACTCGTCGGAACGATCAAGGGTCGAATCTGACACTCCTTGGAACGCCAACCTCAACCAATTCATGCAGCGATTCAAACGCGGGTCCAGAAACTTCAGTAATCCTCCCGCCGGGCTGGCCAACAAAACCGTGCCTCCGAGTGATTTCCCGGATCGGACAGCCCCTTGGGCGCAAATCAAGTACTGGAGTTTCTCGCCTGCCATCTTTCCGAACATGATCGGCGCGGTGTCAAGCGACGCGAAACCGGGGCAGCTCATCCGGGTGTACGACAAGGAAGGCGGCCCTTTTGGCCATGGTTTGTTCAACCCGAAAGCCCGTGTCCCACTGCGCGTGATTCATCATGGCAAGGAGGAAATCGATGAATCCTACCTTACCCGGGCGGTGGAGAACGCCCTCGAACTCCGAACGTCTATTTTGCGTGTTGGCGATTCGACCGAGGCGTATCGCGTGATTCATTCGGACGGCGATGGGCTCAGTGGATTGATCGTGGATCGCTACGGCGATTCGCTGGTAATTGACGTTCACAGCCTCGGCATTTTTCAACGGCTGGAATCCTGGATTCCCATGCTTCACGAGCGACTGGGGACGAAGCAGCATGTCGTTCGCGTCGATGAAAAAATTGCGCGAATGGAGGGCATCAATACCAGGTTGATTCCGGAGACGAAACTGCGGCCTTTGAAAATTCGCGAACATGGTGTGCGGTACGAGGTCAATTTCGACGAGGGCCACAAGACCGGATTTTTCTGCGACCAGCGGGAGAATCGATTACGCCTGAGCAAATTGGTGGAAGGCAAGCGCGTGGCGGATATTTGCTGTTACACGGGCGGATTTGCGCTCGCCGCAAAAGTTCTGGGCAAAGCCGAGGAGGTTACCGGTGTGGATCTCGACGAGAAGGCGATCGCGCAGGCGACTCGCAATGCCAACCTCAACCAGCAAAGGATTAATTGGGTGCATTGCGACGGTTTCTCCTGGGCGCGACAGATGCAGACGAATGGGGAACAGTGGGATGTGGTGATTCTTGATCCACCCAAACTCATCGATAGCCGTGATGAGGAGGACGAAGCCGATGGGATTCG
>CALBIE010000741.1 GCA_937893495.1 uncultured Verrucomicrobiales bacterium
CTGATGGTGAAGGGCGACTCTGAGGACAGGAGCCCGACGCTCGGGCATTTTGCTGGAGAAACAGGAGACAAACTTCTTCGACGCATCAAGTGATACATGCGAGGCGGGATGAAACATAAACCGTTTCGTCCAACCCCGATTGGTAGAACTTAGCCCCGCCTTACAGCCAGCGTGTATTTCGCGTGGTTGTGTCGCTAAGCGTTTTTCAAGGAACCATTA
Source organism: uncultured Verrucomicrobiales bacterium (assembly GCA_937893495.1). Lineage (GTDB taxonomy): Bacteria > Verrucomicrobiota > Verrucomicrobiia > Limisphaerales > JAYPXF01 > CALBIE01. Next base: position 220 of record CALBIE010000741.1, read on the forward strand.
TCGAATCCATGCTTCTATTTTTCGGGGGCGAGCTCACTACATCCCGGTCGCGCCAATGTCAGGCCAGCCAAGGTCATTGGTCTGGATGACGACGATATTCAGTTTCTCAATTCCGGGCGGTTACTTTGGTTGACTCAAAAGGCAGGGATGGAGGAATCGAATCGGCTTCATATTGATTACTACAAAAGTTCAGCACTTGGCCGATTTTCATTAATCGAGATTGATTAGGCCATCTCAAGGCTGGAGGCAGAAAAAAAGGCGATCTCACGATCGCCCTTTCGCCAGTGATTCAGTGCTTTCTCACTCTTTCTTTGCGTATTGCGCAAGTCCCGTGATGCCGCCTTGCGGATCCGTGATGATCGCGAAGCGGCCGCCGTCGGGCAATGGCATCGGGTCGCCCACTTGCGTTCCTCCGAGGTCGCCAACTTTGGCCAGCGTGGCATCGAGATCCGTAACCGTAATGTACGGCATCCAGCGGGGGGCTGTCTCGCCACCTTCGAGATTCTTGACACCGCCGAGCATTTCTTCGCCGCTGCCAAAAACGTGATAGCCCGGCATCGGCTCCGCTTTCTTTTCCCATCCGATCAGGTTGGAGTAGAAGTCGAGCGCCGCCCCGGTGTCGGTGGTGTTGAGTTCGGTCCAGCCAATGTCTCCGTGATTGTATCCGTGTTGTCCCATAATTCTGTTTCTTGTTCGGTCATTTTCGGCCCCGTTTCAAACAGCAGACCAATCCGGGCCGGATTGAATTAGTTGCGAATTGCAAGTGATTTATCAGATTGCTTGCGAAATGCAACTGAATTGTTTAGCGTCCGATAAAAGTGCCGAAGCAAAGCGATTGTCCCCGCTCGGGTTGCCCGATTACCAACGCCCTTGAGGTGGTGGGAGATCGGTGGAGTCTGATAATCATTCGCGACCTGATGTTTTTCAACCGGCACGAGTTTCGCGAGCTGCGCGACGCGGGCGAAGGAATTGCCACGAACATTCTGACCGATCGGTTGAGGTCGCTGGCTGCGGCCGGAATCATCGACCACATTCCGCATCCGACCAACCGGACAAAAAAAATCTATTTCCTGACCGACCGGGGCAAATCATTGCTGCCGTTGATGCGGGAAATGATCCTGTGGGGCGATGAACACTGCGACGGATCAATGGTGCCACCGGAAAGAATAGAGCCGGTCCGTGAGCATGGAATCGAATTCATGGCCGGCGTAATGGCGACGCTTACAGAGTGGGAAAAAGAATACCTGGTTACCCCGGTGAAGTCCGTCGAATTACGTCGTCACACCTGACAGCGGATGTGTGGTGGCGACCTTCCAAGCTACTTCACGGAGAACCTCATCGAGTTTCCTGTCCTTCAGGAGGCCCGATTCAAGTTGTTCGGGATTTTTCCGGTACAAGCAGGCGTAGTAGATGTAACCCTGCAGGGTCGCGATCACGTCTGGGGGATGGATCATATCCCGGTACAAACCCACTCGTTCGCGAGCTTCCTTCGGCGGAACCATCACGGCATCGACGCCGGGCAGTTCGTTTCGGATTGCCCGGCCGACGAGTTGAATGGCATTCAATGCGTCATGCCAGATCTCGGCCGCCGCACGTTGATTGATGAAATCGGTGGAAAGGGTATCGAGGCGAATCTTTGATTTCTGCTTGTCCGACCCGTGGCACTTGAAGCAACGGAGGCCAACACATCGCCAACCGATTTGGGAAACCGGGACGCCACTGGAAGCGCGCCGATGGCGGACCCGCAGGCCGTGATGACCAACGACAGAATGCCAATCAGTGCTTGTAACGTCCTGCTTTTGTTTTCAACCGATTCGAGCACGCGAATGGGACTGTTTCACCACTGGAAGTCTTCACGACCAGATCAACCGAGTTGCAAGGCCACGCGCAATTCCACGATTACGGCAGACTCCAACGGACGGTTTCGATATGCGTTTTGGTGTCTTCACCACGGTAACTATAAACGGATACCAGTGTTTCATCCGGCAACTGAATCGTATTTCCAAATCCGCCACCACTGCTGCCATGATTGACATCGCTGATGACGATGCGGTCATGCTTGAAGTCCCAGGACTTTCCATCGTCATGGCTGATAATCGCGCGCAAGCCCAGTCCATGACCGTCGGTCGAGTTGCTGCGCACGGTAAACGTCAGCAGCAATCTTCCGTCCTTGAGTTGGAGAAAGCGCGGATACATCTCGCCGTAAAGACCGAAATTCCCATGCTGGCCCTGCCGGCGCCAAGTGCGGCCGTCGTCGGTTGATTCCCAAAGCATCATTCGGTCGCCCTGATCGCCATGTTCTGTCTTGAGCTTCGTTGGCGTTCCGGGGATGTACCAATGAGGTCCGCCGCGATCAACGCGAACGGGATGAAGCAGTCGTCCCGATGCCGTTCGAAACGTCAGCGTCTGAGAAAAGAACCCATCCACATCGATCCAGCCGTCGGTATCAGGATGCAGGGATTTGTCCCATGACTTGCCGCTGTCGTGCGACCGCCAGATGCGAACAACCTCTGGAGCGTTCTCGCCACCGTGCTGCATGCTGACCCCGAGACAGGTGAGCAACTTGCCGGGACGTGCGGAATCGGGGATCTCAAAGGCCATCCAATCCGCAACCGTTTGCGCGCCGTCCGGAAACCCGTCGGGGCCGATGCGAATCTCCGACCACGTCTTGCCCTCGTCGGTGGAGCGAAAAATCT
>CALBIE010000742.1 GCA_937893495.1 uncultured Verrucomicrobiales bacterium
ATTGACATACAATTGGTAGTTCTTCAACGGGAATCCCATTGATTCAACTTTCAAAAGGATTGAAAACAGGCACTCCAATCCCATGAAAGTCCGCGGTGTTGCGTGTCGCAATCGTCAGGTCATGACGTTTTGCGATGGCGGCGATCATACCGTCGGCGACCGGCATAATATGGCCATCGCGCTTCAGCTTCGCCCGCATATCAGCCCACACATAGGCAACCGCCCGATTGAACGAAAGAGTGCGGCCGTCCATGATTTCATTCAGGCGGGACAGCCATTCTTGTAGGGCACGTTTACGTTTACTCTCCCGCAAAATGGCGACGCCAAACTTCAACTCACCAAGGGTAATCGTGGAGACGTACAATTGGCCCTGGTTCGCCCTCGCCCACTTGACGACCTGATCGGAAGGCCGGGCCCTCGCGAGTTCGCTCAATACGTTCGTGTCCGCCAGAAAACTCATTCACCCAGATTGATTTCGCGGGGGAGCTCTTTTGAACGCTCCGGAATCTCGAGAGGATACGGGCAGGCCAGCAGATGATCAATCAGGCCCCGATTTGGCTTCTTGGAAATCCGACGCAACCGAATGGTATCGTCATCTTCAACCTCGATTTCCAGATCGTCGCCGGGCTCAAGCGACAACCGGTCTCGAACCGGTCCCGGGATAACCACCTGGCCCTTTTGAGAGATTACTGTCGTCATGGTAGGAAAATCTTACAGTAATGGTGGTTTGTCAATTCGCGCGTTGGGTCTGTAAGCAAATTCTGGAGTGGTCACGATTTTTTCTTCTTTGATTTCTTCGAACCGCCGACGCTCAAACCAGTCTCCTTTGCCCATCTCATCCACGCCTCGCTGAGCCGTTTCGTTTGCGCCGGTTCCTTTGCGGCGAGGTTCTCCGTCTCGCATCGGTCGTTGGCGAGGTTGTAGAGTTCCCAATCCTTGACGCGGCTGTCCCAGACGACTTTCCAGTCGCCCTCGCGCAGGGCGCGGTTGCCGCTCCATTCCCACGCGAGTTGCTGGTGCGATTCGCGTTTGCCGCCTTCGAGAATCGGCAGGAGGCTTTTCCCTTCCACCGGCAAAATCTCATTTCCTTTGTATTTTTCCGGATACTTCGCTCCGGCCAGTTCGAGAAAGGTCGGCATGAAATCGATGATGTGACCCGGTTGCCGGGTGATGGTGTTCGCCTTGATTTTGCCCGGCCACCACGCGATGCAAGGAGTGCTGACTCCGCCTTCGTGCACCCAGCTCTTGTGCTTCTTGAACGGTGCGTTCTGCGCCCAACCCCACGCCGGTCCGACTGCCGCGTAATACTCCTTCGGCCCGGGAATGATCTTCGCGCTGCGTCCACCAGGTTCTTCGGCACAGCCGCCATTGTCCGACAGGAAGAAGATCACGGTGTTGTCAGCGACGCCCGCATCCTCCAGCGCTTTGCGCAGTCGGCCGATGTTTTGATCCATCGAGTCAATCATTGCCGCATAAACCGCCATGCGCAGGTCTTCGTGATCCTGATCGGCATCATCCCAGCCATACGCCCTGGAATCCTCGTCTGAGAGTTTCCAGTTGTCGGCGGCCAGACCCATCTGCTGGAGGCGCGCCCAGCGCTGCTCGCGCATCTTGAACCAGCCGCCCAGTTCCTTGAACTTGCCGCGATACTTCGCAATGTCCTCCGGCTTGGCGTGCAGCGGGTAATGCGGGGCCGTGTAACAGAGGTGCAGGAAAAACGGCTCTTTCTTCGCCGAGAACTTCTTCACACAGCCGATCGTGTGATCGGTGAACGCGTCGGTCGTGTAATAGTCTTTTGGAAACTCGGTAATCATCTCGTCGTTGTGCCCGAACTTGCGGACCTTGCCGCCTTTGTAGGACGGATCGGGTTGGACCGGGTTGAAGAAGTTGCAGCACCCGTCGAGCAGACCGTAATACTCGTCAAACCCGCGCTTGTAGGGATGCGTGCTGGCGCTGTTGCCCAAGTGCCACTTGCCACTCAGCGCCGTCTGATAGCCCGCGAGCTTCATCGCCTCGCCCAGCGTCACCATGTTCTCGCGCAGCAAACCGCCTCTGTCGCGACGCGGATACAGACCAGTGAGAATGGACGCCCGCGTCGTCGTGCATTTTGCGTTGTTGTAGAACTGCGTGAAGCGCAGCCCCTCCTTCGCCATGCGGTCGAGATTCGGCGTGTTGACCTCGCCGCCGTAGCAGCCGATGTCCGACCACCCCATGTCGTCGCACATGATGAGGATGATGTTCGGCCGCGCCGGCAACTGCGTTGCGGCCATTAGGAAAAGGAACGCCGAGAAAAACGAAGACCAACGCCAGAAGGATTTCATGGGGATGAAATACCGCGCCACATCGGCCATGCCAATGCTGGAGTTTTCGGCAAAAATCAGGCTACCAGGAAGAGTCGCGACGGAGATGGCGTCATTGGTCTCATCTTACCTGGTTTGTTCAATCCCTCGTCCGCCGTTTCGAAGCAACATCAGGTCCGGGAGGGGAGGTTTGTTGGTGTGAACAGGAATGGTCACGCTCCCCATTCCACGAATCTCGCGGCACGAGGGACGCCCGGTGAGGGCACCGGGCCTACGAGTTGTAGGCCGGATCCCCTGACTCGGCGTTTCGGGTTCACGGGAGATTCAATCGGCAGCGGTGCCTGAACCCAAACTGTATTGGAGCGTGTTCGCAGACTTTGGTGGCACACCGGTAAAGGCCCCTGAACCACCGGACCCATGAGTGCCATTCGCCCAGGGTGCTGATGCTCTCCAACGAATTTTTGTTTGTGGCTTGAGAGGGATTTTCAACCACGAATCCTGAATCGCGACGGACCGGGTGACACGGTTATACAGAGTGCGGCGAACCATGTGGGGCAGACATTCCTGTCTGCCGGTTCTCCGGACTTTCCAGTCCGGAGTCGGGAAACTGGCGACTGGAAAGTCGCCCGAACCGGCAGGCTGGAAAGCCTGCCCCACGATTCACGCCCTGTTGTCCGCGCGCTTGGCAACTGCGGAGCGCCGGCCTCCGGCCCGGCAGATTGTGGGGGCACACAAAGGGGAGCACGCCCGCCACGGGCGTTGTCTTTGGTGCCCTCGCCAAAGACCGGAGAGGTGGTCGACCTGCCACATCGTTTGGAGCTCCCTCGGATGCGAATTGATCTGCGCCAGCCACAAGGGGTTTTCGCGAGGGCGCGAAAACCGACGCCCGGGGCGGGCGTGCTCCCCGGGAATTTCGACATCATGACACGGCTTTGACGGTGCGATCGAAACCGGCTTCTCTCGATCCATCGGAGCGTTCCGGTCCGGCGGTGAATCCCAATTACTTGCAGGTGCCAAAATGGGTCCGAAGGCAGCATTCGTTTTCCCACTCCTCCATGTAAATGGAGGAGTGGGTCGAGGAGGGGAGGTTGGCTGGAGAGCAGGAATGGTTACACTCCCCCTCTCCCAACTCGTCCCCTATACGCGGCGAGAGATTTCGACGAAAAGGATCTTCGTGCTGAAAAACCCTGAACCGTAGCAGCCGACGTGAGGAGGCTCTGATTTCTTTTGTCACCGTTGCATAAGCCTCCTCACGTCGGCTGCTACGAGGTTTATGGAAAGGGAGAAAGGAGGGCGACGGCTATGCTGAAATTTGACATACGCCTGTCCGGTCCCGGCGCAAAGAAATGGAATTGCCAAGCCGCCGGACCGGGTGGAGACTTGCTCAATGTTCTCGGGGAATCCAATTGCCGGAATGGCGCGCCGCAGTGTGCCGCCGCAACGGACTGACGGGAACAATGGAAACCTGCCCTTTGCTCGCAAATGCACGCTCCAAGATTTAAAACGCAAGAGGTAGCCGAACTTTACGAGCAGCTACGGGGCTACGATCATCCGCAGTATCCGTTCATTGACTCCGAGTATTCGCCCGGCAGCTATGCCCCTGCGATTGACTTCAAGTGCCCTAACGAATGAATAGCTTTGGTACAACAAAGCGATGAGCCGGCGGTGCTGGTGTGAAATGGGCGCTGCGGCTCACCGAATCGTTCATTCAACGCTTTGAATCTACACCCCAACCAACCGTCTCACTAAGACAGATGTTCGATCCCGACCAACATCCCGGATTCAATCGCCGTTCGTTTCTCGAACGGAGCGGCGTGGGCATGGGCATGCTCGGCCTGGCGTCGTTGTTGGGGCCGGGCACCGCAGAGGCTCGGCGGGTCGGCACACAGCCCTTGGCACCGAAGCATCCTCATTTTCCGGCGCGAGCAAAGCACGTCATCCACATCTTTCTCAATGGCGGCCCTTCTCACATTGATACCTTCGATCCCAAGCCGGTGTTGGACAAATACCATGGCCGGGAATTGCCCGTGAAGCTCGCTACCGAGCGGCCGACCGGCGCGGCGTTTCGTTCGCCGTTTTCGTTTCGCCAATATGGCCAGAGCGGAATGGACTTCAGCGAGCTGTTTCCCCATGTCGGCGAATGCGCAGACGACATCACGATGATTCGCTCGATGGTCGCCGACCTCCCGAATCACGAACCGGCCTTGTTGCTGATGAACACCGGCGCGACGCGCCTGTCGCGGCCGAGCCTGGGTTCGTGGGTGACGTATGGCCTTGGCAGCGACAATCAGAATCTGCCGGGCTACATCGCATTGTGTCCGGGCTACCCCGTGGCCGAGGCGTTGAACTGGCGTAGTGCCTTTCTTCCCGGCGTCCTGCAAGGCACGCACATCAATACCAGCGAGACCAAGGCCGACAAACTCATCGAACATCTCCGTCATCACTCGTTGCCATTGACTGACCAACGCGCACAACTGGATCTGTTGCAACGAATGAACTCGCGCCACCTCCGCGATCATCAGAACGACGCCAAGCTGGAAGCGCGCATCCAATCGTTTGAACTGGCCTACCGCATGCAGATGCAGGCGACCGACGCGTTCGACATCGAGCGCGAGCCCAAATACATCCGAGAAATGTACGGCGACACACCGCAGGCGCGGCAGTTGCTGATGGCCCGTCGGTTGGTGGAGCGCGGCGTGCGCTTCGTGCAGGTCTGGCATGGCGCCGGTCAGCCGTGGGACAGCCACGAGAAGATTGAGCGACTGCATCGCAAGCACGCCCGCGATTGCGATCAGCCCATCGCCGCGTTGCTGCGCGATTTGAAGCAGCGCGGGTTGCTCGACGACACGCTCGTCATCTGCGGAGGCGAATTCGGCCGCACACCGGTCGTGGAACTTCCTCGTCCTGGATTCCCACCGATAACCATCGATGGCCGCGACCACAATCATTATGGCTTCACCATCTGGATGGCGGGCGGCGGGGTGAAGGGCGGCCACATCCACGGCGCCACGGACGAATTTGGATTCAAGGCCGTCGAGAAGCCGGTGCACGTCCATGATTTCCACGCCACGATTCTCCACCTGCTCGGCCTTGACCACAAACGCCTGACCTACCGCCACGCCGGCCGTGACTTCCGGTTGACGGACATCTTCGGGGATGTCGCGCACGAGATTGTGGCGTAGTTGCAGTCCAAAAAGCGGAGACAAATCCTTTACGGGTGAGCACATTGGGCATAGCAGGTCAGATCTCGGAAAGACCCCCACGGATGGCAAAGTTGACCCACGGATTGGGGTGGACCCGAAATCCGAAATAGAAAGGGGAGCGCGCCCGCCTCGGTCGCTGTTTTCCGCGCCCTCGCGGAAAACTCGGTCGCACTGAAATGT
>CALBIE010000743.1 GCA_937893495.1 uncultured Verrucomicrobiales bacterium
GTGAGGGAAGGGTGACGGTATTGGCGTCCAAAGTGACCGCGCCAATGCGCGCCATGGCCCGACCATGCAGGGTCGCACCGGTCTCCAACGTAATGGAGATCTGAGCCATGATGGTTCCCTTGAAGATCGTGGTGGTGCCCAGTGTCGCTGAACTGCCGACCTGCCAATAGATGTTGGCCGCCCGGGCACCGCCGCTGAGAATGACCTGGCGACCGGAGGTGGTGGTGAGCGTGGACGCCATCTGAAAAATGAAGACCGCGTTCGTGTTACCCTGGGCATCGAGCGTGAGATCCCCTGACGAGATCGCCAGCGAGGACGTGGACATATAGAGACCGGGAGGGAGGGTCTGTCCGCCGAGATTTCCGGACACCGTGACCGGTGCCACATTGCGTCCGGCCGCGTCGATATACGCGGTGCTCAAGTCAGCTTGGGCCTGGGCGGAGGTTGGACCACCCGCGTAAATCGCCCCATGCACGGTTCCGGGAGGAAATCCCTCCACCGCAGTGCCCGGGCCCGATCCCAGGTTCCCGTAAACCGTGGTGCCGCCGGTGCTGGTCACGGTGGCTCCCGCGAGGACCGCGAAAGTGGCCGCCGAGCCGAGTGGTACCGGTGCTTCCGCGGCTGCCGCCAACTGGCAGGTCAACAGCGTGCTTGCCAGCAGGACCAAGCGGGAGAGATTTCGTATTGTCCGGTTTGGCCGGAACGCCTGAGGATCGTTTGCGTCCGGGGAGATCAGTCCGGTAGAATCTGGCCCCGCCCGTCGGCGGACCCATTCCGATCCGCTTGTCACGGGTATGGTCATGGTGATGGTTAAGGTGTTTTTCATGGATGCGCTTTCGTTTTCAAAAAGGAATACCTCCCGAACGGCCCCGGCTTACGGGGCGATTTTCTCGCTGACCCACTGGCGCGCCTGGGTGAAGCCGTCCTTCAAGTCGTCATAGGCCTTGGTGGATCCGGTCTTGACCTGCTCCCAGGTGGACTCGGTGGCGTTGCCCACCTTGGCGAGTTGTTTCTCCAGTTTGGCCGCCTGTTCGCGGAGCGCCTGAAGTTTGGGTTTGGCCTCGGCCTTGGCCGCGTCATTGGACTTCTCAATCCGGGCGGCAAGTTGATCCAGATCCGTATTGATGGCGACCAGTTGGATCCGCATCTTTTCGGTGAACTCGGTTTTCTGCGCGAACTGGTAATCCTGCATTTTCATCTCCTGCGCGGCCTCATTGGTTTTGGTCTTGAGAGTGTCGATCTGCTCAGCGGTGGTGGGCTCTTTGGCGCAACCCACGGCGAAGGTGGCGATAACAAGAAAGGCGAGAATGGATGTTCGATGGTTCATCAGGCTGATTCGTATTCGGGTGACTGGCAGATGATTCTGCCGACACGATGAAACTACGGCACGGGGCGGTGCTTATCTATTGGGTGTACTCCCACCATCAGCTTCTTTCGCGATTCAGCCGCGAAATGACGGCCTCCATCGTCCGTCGAGTGCATTTCAGTTTCTTGCAAACCTTCGGGCGAAGGCTGGGAGGCTTATTCCCGGTGGGGCAACAATTCGAATTTTGGCGGACCGCCGATTTGCAATCGGCATAAACCGGTCGAAAAGAGGTCCGTGTTCGGTGTTGGCACGTCAAAAGCCGGCTGCAAGCCGGCGCTCCGCAGCCAAACTGAGAATTGCTGCCGGTGGGGTGAGGCAATTGGCTGGCCCGCCTCGGATCCGAACCTATCTTCCCCTCCATTCAAAGCAAAGTCAGTGGCTCCGCAGAGCGTCGCCCCACCAGGATCGGCACCGGCCGGTCGTCCCGGGTGGGGCAAGGCTACGCCGCGCCTCTGATCTCCTTTGCGCGGGGGGTAATCCCCCATATACGGACAGGAACCATCGGTGCATACTACGAGAATTGATCGTCTTTGAGAATGCCATCCATCAGGAAGCCTGCCCTGAGCGGGCTGTTGCACCGATACGTGGTAGCAATTATTGCGGGTGCCTCGAAACCAGGCTCGGACCCCGATTGCTGTCTTGTTTTACCCGAGTTTATGAAAGACTTCTGACTCTCGTATGAAAACCAAACGTCCCAAGCCCACGACTCCGGCAACGCGTCTGCCCAAGTGCCCCACCGGCATCCAGGGTCTCGATGAAATCACCGGCGGCGGTTTGCCGCGCGGGCGGCCGACGCTGGTCTGCGGCGGTGCGGGCTGCGGCAAGACGCTGCTGGCCGCGGAATTCCTGGTGCGCGGCGCGATGCAGTTCGACGAGCCGGGCGTGTTGATGGCCTTCGAGGAAACGGAAAAGGAATTGACGGCCAACGTCGCGTCGCTCGGATTTGATCTGGCCGGATTAGTGCGACGCAAAAAAATTGTCGTGGATTACGTCCACGTCGAGCGCAGCGAATTCCACGAGAGCGGCGAGTATGACCTGGAAGGATTGTTCGTCCGGCTCAATCACGCGATTGACTCCATCGGTGCGAAGCGGGTGGTGCTGGACACGTTGGAAGTGTTGTTCGCCAGTCTGCCGAATGAAGCCCTTTTGCGCAGCGAGTTGCGCCGGCTTTTCCGCTGGCTCAAGGACAAAGGGGTCACTGCGGTCATCACCGCCGAGCGCGGGCGTCAGACATTGACCCGTCACGGGCTCGAGGAATATGTTTCGGACTGCGTCATCCTGCTGAACCACCGGGTCACCGACCAGATTGCCACGCGGAATCTGCGCGTGGTGAAATATCGCGGCGCGCTGCACGGCACCAATGAATTCCCCTTTCTCATCGGCGACAAAGGCATCAGTGTGCTGCCAATCACCTCGCTGGGGTTGAATCACAAGATCTCGAACGAGCGGATCGGCACCGGCATCCCCCGGCTCGACGCGATGCTCGGCGGGCAGGGATTTTTTCGCGGCAGCAGCATTCTGCTCACCGGCACTCCCGGCACCGGCAAGACCATTGTCGCCGCCAACTTTGCCCAGGCCGCCGCGCGGCGCGGGGAGCGGGTGCTGTTCTTTTCTTTCGAGGAATCGCCGAACCAGATCATCCGCAACATGCACTCCATCGGGTTGCGTTTGGAGACGCTGGTCAAAAAAGGCCTGCTGCGGTTTCACTCGGCGCGGCCCTCGCTCTACGGCCTGGAAATGCATCTGGCCACGATGTTCAAGGAGATCGTCGAGTTTCAGCCGCGTGTCGTCGTCATGGATCCGATTACCAGTCTCATGGACGCCGGCACGGACTCCGAGGGCAAGGGGATGGTGACGCGGCTGATTGATTATCTGAAGGCCGGACAAGTCACCTCGCTCTTCACCAGCCTGACGGAGAGCGGCCACGCGCCGCAATCCAGTGAAGCCGCCATGTCCTCGCTCATGGACTCGTGGCTGTTGTTGCAGGACATGGAAGGCAACGGCGAACGCAATCGCGTGCTCTACGTGCTCAAGGCGCGCGGCATGGCGCACTCGAACCAGATCCGCGAGTTTCTGATTTCCGACCGGGGTATTGACCTCGTGGACGCCTACATCGGGCCCAGCGGCGTGTTGACCGGCTCCGCCCGCGTGGCGCAAGCGGACCTCGAAAAAGCCGCCGTGCTGGCGGGCCAGCAGGAGGCCGCCCAGCTCAAGCGCGAAGTGGAGCGCAAACGCACGGCGATCGAACGGCAGATTAACGATCTGCGCGCCGACTACGAAATCGAAGCCGAGGAATTGCGGCGCATCGCCGAACAGGTCGGCACGCGGACTTCCATGCTGAGCACCGAGCGGGCCGCCTCCGGCATCTTGCGCCAGGCAGATTCCAAGGTGGCGGCCCGCAAGCGGAGCAAACCCAAACCGGGGAGGAAAATATAATGAAAACCAAACCGGCACCGGAGCGCGGCGGCGTAAAGCCGCGTGCGGCCACGCCGCTATACGCGGTTCGCGCCGCTACCACGTCCGCACGCGCAAACGCTTCGTCACTTACGAAAGCTCGGGTTACCCGGAAGGTGAAGCGGGCTAAAGCCCGCGCTCCAGAGCCGTCCAAACTCTGGCAACTGCGCCTTTACGTGTTGGACACGACGCCCAAGTCGGTGACGGCGTTCGTAAACCTGAAGAAGTTTTGCGAGACCCATCTCAAAGGCCGCTATCGGATCAAGGTCATTGATTTGCTGAAGCATCCGCATCTGGCCAAGGACGATCAGATCCTCTCCATCCCCACGGTGGTGCGCAAATTGCCGAAGCCCGTGCGCATCCTCATTGGCACCCTTTCCGATACGGCGCGTGTGCTCGTAGGCCTGGATCTGCGCGCGGCGGATTAACCGGGACGTATCGAGTTGAAAACAAAAAACAATAGGCGTGCGAGCAAGGCCTTTGAAAAGGCACTGACCACCCCGCTTACGGGCAATTACGTCCTGCGACTCTACGTGGCGGGAGCCACCGACCGCTCACGCCAGGCGCTCTTGCGCGTCCGTGAATTGTGCGAAGCCGAACTGAATGGCAACTACACCTTGGAAGTGATTGATGTCTATCAGCAGCCCATCCTGGCGCGCGATGGCCAGATCATTGCGACGCCCACCCTCGTCAAAGAATCGCCGCTGCCGGTGCGCCGGCTCATCGGCAGTATGCAGAACCTCTGCCGCCTGTTTCCCGAGTTGGATTTGAACCCGAAAGGTAAAACCGTGTTATGAAGAGGCTCGTTCAAAACTTTGTAGCCGCCGACGCTTTGCCGAGTGCCTCTGCAAATGAGGGCAGCCGCAAAAAATCCCAACGGGATTTCGTCCCGAAGCCCAGGGTTGTGAGGAACGAGCTACCCTGGGAAAACACGGGTGGCACGCACTACCCCAACGGGGTTGCGTCTCCCTTGCGATCCGGGATGGACGCGGAGATTTTCGTCCTCAATTCCTCTTCGTTTCTGGCCGCAACCCCGTTGGGGTTGGTCTTTTTGCCTTTCTTACCCAGGGTAGCTCGTTCCTCGCAACCCTGGGCTAATGGGTGGAGTCCCGTTGGGATTCTTCAGACAGGCCAACGCCAGGGCACCGGAAAATTCGCGCTTTGAAAACTATTCGCCACAAGGACTCCTCCCGTCCCGCGCCGTCCGGCGAACTCGCCGAACTCCGCGCGCGCCTGGCCGAACTGGAGGAGACGCTCCACGCCATCCGCGGCGGCGAAGTGGATACGGTGATGGTCGCGGGCAAAGAAGACTCACAATTCTTCACGTTGGAAGGTGCCAATCGCCCCTACCGCGTGCTCATCGAATCCATGAACGAAGGGGCGCTCACGCTGACCGGGGGCAAGCTGATTCTTTACGCCAACCAGTGTTTCGCCCGCATGGTCAAATGCCCGCTGGAGCAGGTGACGGGCAGTTCCTTCCGCCGCTTTCTCTCCGCCAAGGACCTGGCCGCGCTGCGACCGCTCATAAAACGGTCCGCCAAAACCGGATCCCAAATCCAGGTAATGCTCCATGCCAGTGACGGTTCCCTGCTCCCGGCGCTGCTGTCCATCCGGGGAGTGGCCAACGAAGGTTCCAAGGAGGTGATTATCGGCATGGTGGTGACGGACATGACGGAGGCCCGGCGCAACGAGGAACTGTTGCGGACCTTCACGCAGCGCGTGGTGCAGGCGCAGGAAGCCGAGCGCGGGCGCGTGGCCCTCGAATTGCACGACGGCATCACCCAGATGCTCTGCGCCCTCATCGTTCACAGCCAGGCGCTGGTGAACAAGCTGGCGCCGCACGACGCGGCCGCGAAGAGCGCGGCGATGAAACTCAGCGGGCTGGCCGGCAAGACGGTCGAAGAAGTCGAGCGCATCTCGCACCATCTGCGGCCCAGTGTCCTGGATCAACTGGGTCTGGTCGCAGCCCTGCGCGCCACCGGCACGGAGTTCGCGGAGCGGACGCGGGTGGCCGTCAAGCTGGCCTGCGTGAAGTTGACCGCGCGCCTGCCCGCCGACATCGAGTTGACGCTCTACCGCATCCTCCAGGAAGCCTTGCGCAACGTGGAGAAGCACGCCCGCGCCCGCCGCGTGACCGTGCGCCTGACGCTGCCAAACGCCTGCGTGCAGTTGGCGATCAAGGACGACGGCATCGGCTTCGACCCGGCCCATCACCCGGCCCGACAAAACGGAAAGGGCGGCTTCGGTCTGCTCGGGATGCGCGAGCGAGCGGCCGGGGTGGGCGGCACCCACCAGGTCAAATCCTCTCTCCGCGCCGGCACGGAAATCGTGGTGCGCGTTCCCCTGCCGCGGAAAATCCGGAAGCCGGATGAACAAACTGACTTATGAAAAAAATTACTGTCCTGCTGGCTGACGATCACATGATCGTCCGCGAAGGTTTCCGGTTGCTGTTGGAACACGAAACGGACGTTGAAGTGGTCGGCGAAGCGGCGAACGGCCGGGAGGCCGTTGCGCTGGGCAGGAAACTGCGGCCGGACGTCATCGTGATGGACGTCGCGATGCCGTTGCTCAACGGGATCGAAGCCACCCGCCAGATTCGCAAATACTGTCCCGACACCCGGGTGCTCATTCTTTCCGCGCACGGTGATGATGCCTACGTCGAGAAGATGATGGAGCTGGGCGCGGCCGGATTTCTGCTCAAACAAACCTCCTCGCACGAGCTGGCCACCGCGATCCGGGAGGTGCGGGCGGGTAGAATATTTTTAAGCCCGGATCTTGCCCGACGCCAACGGGATCGGGAGCGGAAGTCGATCAATCATGACGGGCAGCTCAAGCCGGTGAACAACCGGCTGACTTCACGCGAGAGGGAGGTGCTGCAATTGGTTGCCGAGGGCAAACCCAACAAGCAGGTGGCCGGGGAGTTGGGCATCGCGTTCAAGACGGCGGACAAGCATCGCCAGCACCTCATGGCCAAGCTCAACATCCACGACGTTGCCGGCCTCACCCGCTACGCGATCGCCGAGGGAATCATCGAGAATGATGTCCGCGTGGACCTCCACTGATCCAACTGCGCGGCCCCGCGGGCAACGGGCCGACGCGCCCTGGAGCGCGGACTTCAGTCCGCAGAAACGTCCATCCGCAGCCGGCGGTCATGATGCGGCCGTATCATCCGGGCCGGGCACCAGTTCTTGCTTCAAAAAC
>CALBIE010000744.1 GCA_937893495.1 uncultured Verrucomicrobiales bacterium
CGACTCATGAGAATATCCTGTAGGACCCTCCGAGGGTTCCCGATTGCCGCGCTTGTCTCGACCATCCTGTCGCTGACTGTGGCAATGGGTGACGACTGGCCACAATGGCGAGGGCCGCAGCGCGACGGCGTGTGGCGGGAAAGCGGAATTGTAGAGGCCATTCCCACAACCGGTTTGCCGATCCGCTGGCGAGCCAGAATCCAGTCAGGTTACTCCGGGCCTGTCGTCGCCGAAAGACGGGTTTTCGTAACCGACCGCCTTCGAGATCCCGATCGTGAGCGCGTCCTGTGCTTTGAAGAGGCCAGCGGGAAACCGCTGTGGACGCACACGTATCCGTGCCCATACGAGAACATGGAATACGGGAATGGACCGCGAGCCTCACCCACAGTGCACCAGGGAAAGGTCTACACCCTCGGAACCAGGAGTCATTTGTTTTGTCTTGATGCCGCCACCGGGAATGTTCTCTGGAAAAAGGACCTGCCAAAGGAATACGACGCGATTGTTCCACGATACGGAACCAGCGCCGCGCCGCTCGTCGAAGACGGCCTGCTGATCGTTTGCGCTGGCGGACGACCTGATGCATCCGTCATAGCCTTCAATCTGGACACCGGCAAGGAGGCCTGGAAAGCGCTCAAAGACCGACCGGCATACAGCGCGCCCATCGTCATCGAACGAGGCGGAAACAGGGAGATAATCGTCTGGACTCCGGAATCGATTACAGCATTGGAACCGTCCACCGGACGCGTCCTCTGGCGAATTTCCTACGAAGCCACCTGGGACTCAGCTCAAGTTGTCGCATCGCCTGTTTTCCACAAAGACCGATTGCTTTGCCTGATGAGTTTCAATCGGGGCGCCATGATGCTGAAACTCAATTCGGGCAAGCCCGCGGCGGAACAGATTTGGAAAACGCCCGCGCAACCCTCCACCTTGATGTCAACGCCGCTGTTCATTGATGACAGTCACTTTCTGGCAATCGACAACATGCGTGGACTGACCTGTCGGGATGCGTCCTCGGGCGATGAACTGTGGTCCACCACCGGACCAACCGGAAGTTCGCGACAATGCCAGGCCCATCTCACGCCCCACGGCGACCGGGTCTTTATCTTCAATGAGAAAGGCCATCTTATCCTCGCGCGTCCAACATCCGCAGGCTACAAGGAGCTGGGACAATGTCTGCTGGTGGAACCCTCCGCCGGCTATCGAGCCCAGGAACGCGCGACCTGGGCTCACCCCGCCTACGCCAATCAATCCGTTTATGCGCGCAACGATCGCGAGTTGGTTTGCGCATCTCTTGCCGCCGCCGATGTTTTGCCGGCCAAACTTCCCGCGACAACCCGCGCGCCCAAAGTGCGAACACTTGATAATCATGTCGGGATGAATGCCGTGCATGCACTCGACTTTTCGGCGGATGGAAAAACCCTCGCGTTCGGAACCCTGATGGGAAAAGTCAAACGCACAACTGTTTCAACCGGTGTTGAAATTCAAGCATCTCGAAAGCGCGGCAAGCGAAGAAATCGGGTCACCGCCATCGCATTTTCATCAGACGGAAAACTACTCGCCGCCGGTGGTGGAACGGAATTCCTGCAGTCGCGGGACACGACCAGCGGCTACATCAGAATGTTTGAAATGCCGACCGGCCGGGAGCGCCCCGAACTGGCCGGAATCACCAACAAGATTTTTTCCGTGGTCTTTTCACCAGACAACACGATGGTGGCAGGAGGCGGCGCTGATCGAACCGTCCGGATCTGGGACGCTGCGACCGGCAAACAACGCGCCATCCTCAAGGGCCACACCGACGCCGTCTCGGCCGTGGCGTTTTCAACCGACAGTCGAACCGTCATATCTGGCAGTTGGGACCGAACCATCCGGCTGTGGGACACGGCGACCGGAGCGGAGCAAATCAGCCTCCCGGCCCATGAAGAAGAAATCCTCGCCGTCGCAACATCGGCCGACGGCACGACGATGGCGAGCGGGAGCGCGGATTGGACGTTACGAATTTGGGATCTTCCGACACGGCGGGTTTTAACGGTTTTGAAGAGGCATCAGGGTGCGGTCCGCTGTCTGGAGTTCTCCCCTGATGGCCGAATCCTGGCATCAGGCAGCGGCGATGAAACCGTACGCCTCTGGGATATCCCAACGGGGAAGGAGCGCGCGATCTTGCGGGGCCATCAGGGAGGTCTCCGTTCGTTAGCCTTCACGCCTGACGGCAAAACACTGGCCACCACCGCGACGGACGATACCGTCAAGCTCTGGGATCTGAAGTAGCCGCCAACGCCGTTGACCCATCGGAAGTTTGAACACTGAAGCCCCTCGCCGAAAAGGGAAGGCATCTCGTAAGCCCACAGGTCGGGTCCGAAGGATCCCGTCCGTGAAGTCGGTTACTTCCGCTGTTGGTGAACCGGGTTGAACCACCGAATCTCTGGGGTGTCTACTGGCTCACGCTCGCAGCTACATTTCGCCATTCCACCTATCTGGACACAGACACTACTTACGTTCCGCAGAAAGTTGCGCACACAACTTCGTCGGGTTCGGGCGCAGCTTCATACTCGGCAAACTCCCCCTGTTCCTCGAACGGATGTTGGAGAACCTCGTTGAGGCGATGGAAGGGTTCGTAGTCGCCGCCGTTGCCGGCCTGGATCACTTCCTCGATCCGATGATTGCGTGGGATGAAGATCGAATTCGTTCGGCGCATCAGGGCTATTGCAGCCGGACGAGCAGCTTGCGGCAACCGTGCGCGCCATTCTCGTAGCCATGCGATGATCGCGTCAGTTTCGTTGAAGAGGCGGATGACGGTCGCGTCGTTGCCTGATTCGAGCGCGTTGGCGAGCTGCCGAAACACCAGCGTGAAGTCCGCTTCTCCCTCGGCCATCGCGGCCAGCAGGGTTTTCACCAGATTCCAGTCGCTGTCGTCAGCCGCATCGATTCCGATCTTCGCGGTGAAACGCCGTTGGAGCGCGCTTTGGTGGAGATTCGAGAAAGCATCCAGCGCAGCCTCGGCCTCGGGGATGGCTTTGTCTGAATCCGAATTGAGCAGGGGCAACAGGGTTTCCGCGAAACGGGTCAGGTTCCAATGGGCGATGGGTCCCTGATTGGCGAAGGCGTAACGTCCCTGTTGATCGATCGAGCTGAATTTCTTTTTCGGATGGTAGTTGTCGAGAAAGGCGCAGGGACCGTAATCGATTGTCTCGCCGGAGACGGTCATGTTGTCGGTGTTCATCACGCCGTGGATGAACCCAAGCTGCATCCAATGCGCCACGAGTTCGGCCTGGCGTTGGATTACGCCATCGAGTAGTGCGCGGTAGGAATTGGCTGCTTCTCGTGCTTCGGGATAGTGGCGGGCAATCACATGATCGGCGAGCAACCGCAGATTGGCATGGTCCTGCCGGGCGGCGAACCATTCGAAAGTGCCGACGCGAATGTGCGAACGGGCGATCCGGGTGAAGACACCACCGGGCACCCGACCTTCGCGGATCACCTGCTCGCCACTGGCGACGGCAGCCAATGCCCGGGTGGTTGGCACCCCAAGCGCGGCCATGGCTTCGGAGACAATGTATTCCCGCAACACCGGACCCAACGCGGAACGTCCATCGCCGCGCCGCGAGAACGGGGTCGGGCCCGAGCCTTTCAGATGGACATCGCGGCGCAGACCGTCTATGCCAACCACCTCGCCAAGCAGAATGGCGCGACCGTCGCCGAGCTGCGGCGAAAAGCCACCGAATTGATGCCCGGAATAGGCCATGGCCAACGGTTCAGAGCCGTCTGCAATCCGATTACCCGAGAGGATGTTGAGTCCTTCGGGCGAATCGAGCCGGGCGACATCGATTCCCAAATCGGCCGCGAGTTCGCGGTTCAATCGAATCATCACCGGCGCACTGACCGGTGTAGGTTCAATCCGGGCGGAGAAGGCTTCGGGCAGACGGGCGTAGCTGTTATCGAAAGCAAAAGGCATTAAAAAACGATGTGAACCGTATCGGTCAACGAGTCGTGACTTAACAGGGTTCAATCGATGAGGCAACAGCGTAAGGATATCGGCAGTATCAAAAACGCGCTGTTTTACCCTTCATCCGAACCGATAAAACCGTTAAGTAATAAACTTATGGCGCATGAAACTGTTGATCCTGTTCTCGCTGATCTCCAGCGGCGCCGCACTCCAACCGTGAATTGGGCCTCCTTGTCTCTGGGTGAAAGAATCCGCTATATCGAAGTCGAAGGGTTTCTTCTCATGCCCCGGATGCTGGACGAAGATCAGATCGCTCAATTGAAGCGGCAGACATCGACATTCTCCACTACCGCCGTAAGTTACAGCGAGAAGCAAAGAGGCAAAAGAGCCATTCAGTGGACCGGTGGAGCGGTGACCGAACTGATCGCTCATCCTCCCATGATCGATTTTCTCAAGCGACTCTTTGGCGATAGCGTGATCATGATGGATTATGCCTACGCCCGCTCCGAACCCGGGCATCCCGGCATCAGTTTACATGCCGACGGTCAACCCTGGGGATCGAAAATCTTTGGAGCCGCGCACAGTTGCCCACGTCTGATTCGGTGTCTCTATTACCTCGATGATCTGACGCCAGAGATTTCGCCCTTTCGAGTCGTGCCACGCTCGCACTTGAGTTTTCACAATGACGGAAATCCTTACTTACGGTACGAGCGTCATCCCGGGGAGTTGATGATTACCGCTCAAGCAGGCGATGCAGTGCTTATCAATCAAAACGTCTTTCACGGCAATTACCCGAATATCGGGAATTCGTTTCGAGAAATGCTTGCGATCGCCTATCGCCCATCCTGGGCCGGCCCCGCGGATCCGGTTGAAGCCTGGCCGGAAGAAATGGTGGCCCGATGTTCCGCTGACGTGCAGGACGTGCTGAAAGATCGAAGCCAGCGGATCTGGGCCCACGACGCTCCCGACAAACCGGACAACATGCCAATCGACGCCCCGGGTATCGATCCCGAAAGGTGGGAATTGAAATAGAGGATATCTCCGCAGCGAAAGTTTCCGCCTTTGATTCTTCTGTTCGCAGAAACAATTCGTGATTCCACAGCACAAAATTGACTGCCTGGAAACTGTTTTCTCTATTCCCATCGTCCGCTAACGGGGAACCCGAATCCGGTCCGGCCCTTTTCCCTGCACCGACACCCGGTTTCAGATCAACCTTCCAGACATCATCCATTGGTTGGCCATACCCAGGCAGTTCGAAAACCGCTAATGAACGCTGATTGACACTTATGATTGAGACGAACAAATCATTTCATCAACGATTCATCAATCGATATGTTCTCCATTCTCAACTTCCACCACCGTGACGTGTTGTTGATTGCGCGGTCGGTTCGTGAATGCTTACCATCGTCCCCTATGAAACACCTGCTGCTCCTGTATTCTCTCTTGTTCGGCCTGACATTCGCGTCATCCGGCCAGGAAATCCGCCACCGCTTTCTTTGTTGCGACTACAACGGCAACCAGGTCTGTCTCGTTGGTGCGGACGGCAAAATCGAGTGGCGTGTCGAAGCCAGGCATCCGCAGGACTGCTGGCTGCTGCCCAATGGCAACATCCTCTTCGCGTATGTGGACGGGGCGCGGGAAATGACCCCGAAGAATAAAGTGGCCTGGGAATACAAGGCGACGACCAAAGGCGTCGAATGTCAGGCCGCACAGCCTTTACCCAATGGCAACGTCCTCATTGTGGAATGCGGGACGAGCCGCCTCATTGAAGTGGATCGTGCGGGCCGCATTGCCAAAGAGATTCCTCTTGTGACCCGGCCCGAGATCAAAACCCACAACCAATACCGGGGCGCCCGCAAGCTCGCCAACGGACATTACGTTGTGGTCTTTAAGGGCGAGGGCAAAGTGGTAGAACTCGACGGTCGGGGCAAGGTCGTACGCGAACAGAAAGTTCCGGGCGATCCTCATGAGGCGATTGTGCTGAAAAACGGAAACTGGTTCGTCACCTGCGGCGACGCCCATCAGGTCATGGAAATCGATCCATCAGGGACGACGGTTTGGAGCGTGAAGGAGAACGACCTGCTCGGCAATCCGCTACGCCTTATGGCCGGAGCACAACGCCTGCCCAACGGCAATACGCTGCTCTGCAATTACCTCGGCCATGGCCACATCGGAGAAAACCCGATGGTTTACGAAGTCACTCCGGACAAAAAACTAGTGTGGTCTTTCGCCGACCACGTACAATTCAAAACGGTCAACCAGATCCAGATTCTCGACACTCCCGTGGATGTGATTCATGGCGAGATTTATCGCTGAAGGTGACGCGTCTCCTCATTCCAATGCACCGAAGATTCTGGCTGGCTGGCAAGAATTGAAACTCTCGGCAGAACGCGATGGATTGAGGGACGGCTCCCTTTCGTGTCAGTCCGATTTCAGTTTTGTTCCGTGCGACGCTGACGTCGGGTCGGTGTTGGTGAGAAGAGCTCGAATCAAGGTCAAACCTCGCGATACGGCTTACAAATTCCGAACCGCCTCGCGGACTTGTTTCGTGAGAGCGGTGTCGGGCGCATCCACACCCACGAACGAGTAAGACGCCGCAGCGAGCATGTGCGGTTGCCATTCCGGACTTACCCAGCGCCAGTTTTCCCATGCTGCGATGGGAAATTTGATCCGGTGCGGATCCCAATCCACTTTGAGCGGCAGCAAACGATGAGCGGCCCGGACGAGCAGTTGCGGCCCCGGGAACTTCCGTGCGAAAGCGAAGGCTTTGCCTGCGGCTTCGTGTCGCCACGGCTGGCTGTTGAACTCCGCGCCATAGGTGCCCTTAAAAGGATCTACTGCGAGGTTGTCACCCGATCCGAAAGACAGGTGCGCCAGAATCTCCTCGACTGCGGCCTCCGGCGTATCCGCAATGCTGCCTTCTTCGAGATCCAGAATCTGCCTTGGCTCCCGGAACCAGCCCCTGCGCGTCATGGCGGATCGATAAAGACACATCCAGCCGACAGCCTGCAGCAGGATGAGCAGCCGATTCCCGGCGTCGCTACTGGCCTCGAAGACATAGTGCAGTGCGTTGGCGGCGGTGTTCGCGTGGAGTGGTGCCGAGTTCTTTTGCGCGCACATGAACATCTCGCCGCCGGCGAGATGCACGGCGTCCCACACGGCACCGGCTCGAACTTTGCCCGCCACCAGCCGACTGACGGCCAGATCGCAAGCGACTTCCATTTTCTCTTCACGGATCGCGGCCAGAAGCTCCCTGGTGAACGCGGGTTCGCTGCCCGCCTCCGCCCAATTCGCGGGAATTGTGGCGACAGCCTTTTGGACGCGCTCACGGTTCGTCCAGTAGGGTTGACCCTTGAGCGTCTTGTCCTGGCCGACCTTGCGCGCCACTTCGCCGACGAGGGTCACCACGACGACGCGCAAGGACGGCTCGGCATATTGCCAACCCACAGTCTCCAGCGTCCTCCAGGTATTAGCCACCCAAATCGCGAAATGTCCGATGAAGGTCCAATCACGCGCGGCGTAACGCCAGAGCAGCTCTGCGACTCGGTTCGCTCCCTGACTGCGGATCACGGCCACGAGGGCACGCTCGGCACGCTCACTGTCAAAGTTGTTCATCCCCGCGTGAAACTCATCTTCCGCACGTTCTGCGGACGGAAGACTGCCGGTGAGTGGTTTCAGGCTCGGGGCAGCCTTGGCCCGCTCTTGATGAAACTTAAAGCTGTCCATTGCCCAGAAGGTCGGGAGCAACCGCTCTTGGACCGGCAAGTCCAACGTCAGTTGGTTCGTCGAATGCAGCACGGCCATTTGGTGGGTCACCTCGTTCGCGCGGATATTGGCCAGGTAGAGCGCAGCGAGGAATTGTCGATACGGCAGCCCCTTGCGGAGTTGCGCGATCATCATCGCGGAACACCTTGCGCGTGGCGTATCCTCGATCAACCGCACAATCGGCTCAATGTCTGGCCCGAAGCGGACGAGACCGGGCGTCACCTTCGCCTCTTCCGCATTGGCTGGACTGATCGGGAGCAGCGCCGCCCACTCTCCCAGCCCCAGCGAAACGCCCGCCGCTGAAGTCCCTCGAATAAATTGGCGTCGTGTCGCTGACATGATCTTTGTTCGTTCGCTCCGAGTTACTGCCGCGTCCGATGAAATGGTCTTTCGATTTCGCTGAGAGCTGGCGTAGCCATACGGGTTTCATCTTCCAATCATTTAGCGGTTGGACAATAAAAAAAATCGCGGATTCCAACTCGGTCGGGGATGGACATGCCAAATCTCGCACTTCCGCCAGACATCACTTTTCAAACGCAGCCCGCTTCGAAACAGAGTCGCTTAGATGAGACTGTTAAGACGCCAGCCCGTATTGGCCTTTGATCGCGACCCATTTGTGTCAGTCCGTTTTCAATTCTGATCCGAGCGACGCGTGTGAAGGGGTGGCGTGCTTCTGTAGGGCTTCCTCGAAAGGAACTTTGAATTCGTCGGGCACGATTATGGGCAGCAGAGGGGCTGAATTCTTTTTGATAAAGTAAAGAGTCTTGATTTGAAGACGTAGCTCACACTTGTTTTCGCCTTCCCAACTGTGGGAAACGATTCGATCCCAACCAATCAGATCGCTGAACAACCAGAGGCCTTTTTCGCGAACCTGGAGCCGCCCCCTTGCGTTTGTCAAAGCCGCAATCGCAAAGGTGGCACCGGCAATCGTAAAGGAGAGATAAAGGAAATCGAATTCCTGCGACATGCCGGCAAGGCCGCCAACGCAAAAGAAGATAGCAAACAGCCCGTGGAACATGCTCCGGCCACGGGCGGGATTTGGCCCGGCATCCACCAGAACGGCACCTGCGGATCGTCGGTGAATCAGGCTTTGGATCAGGCTGACGAGGGCCCAGAGAGTAAGGGCGGAAAAGAAGATTGTGTAAGCAGTAATCATAGGGAGACCCTGTCGAGGTGTTTAGTTTAGAATCAA
>CALBIE010000745.1 GCA_937893495.1 uncultured Verrucomicrobiales bacterium
GATCAGAGATAGTCACCACGTAAGCTGAGTTCGAGTCACAAACGCGGACAATTTCATGACGATTGAATCCAAATCTACCATGTTTGGCTAGAACCTCGATATCACCAGAACCACTAACCGACAGCAATACACCTTCTTCCTTGAGCTTCGGGCCGTTTGTCCCCGCAGTTTGCTCGTTCGTCTTCGACAGGGCTGGTCGGAACCCCGCAATCAGCAGGGTTCCGTCGGGCATCGCCGCAAGCGAAGTTGCGTTCGTCATCCGCGTTGGATCTCGATTGACAAAAACGAGCTCAACATTGAAACGGGGCATTTCTGCCCCAGGTATCGAATTCGCGCATGCAATAATGATCAGCAGGCTGAAGCGAATTCGCAAACGTTGACAGTTGGCGTGACTTTCCAATTGCGTTCGCCTTTGGTTCTTCATCTCTGAAAAAGTGTCACCCATTGGCTGTGTATGCAAGTTGCCGTGCTGGTCCCAGCCGGAATGCATCAACTGCACGAAGCGCACGCCGCTTTCCAGCAGGCGCCACCCCGTTTGTTGGCAGGCTCATACCAGCCCGAAAAAGAAAGTCAGAGCCTCCTTACATCGGCTGCTACGGTTCAAGGGTCGAAAGCACCACCCGAAAACCGGTATAAACGAATGCATCCGATGCCTCTCCGTAACTTCGCGACGCGCAGCGGCTGCTGATGGGGCCGGTGCACCACGCTCCACCGCGCATGGAACGCCAGTCGCCATACTGATGGTTTGGCGTGGCGGCTGGACCCTGCGGATCAACGACGGGTTTTGCATCGGATGGGAGTCGCTGCATTACGGTCGCCCCGGTCAGCTCGGAATAGTAACGGTCGTGGTAACGATCTGAACACCATTCCCAGACGTTGCCGTGTGTGTCGAGCAGGCCCCAGTTGTTCGGTTTCAATCGGCCGACCGGTGCGGTGTAAACAAATCCATCGCCCTCTCCCTTGCCGAGTCGGGCGATGCGCTGGCGCAGCGTCATTCCGGGATGGGCCGCCTCCAGCGCGGCGTCGGCGACGTTGCCGTAGTCGTAGATGGTGTCCGAGGAATCGCCGCCAACGTAACTGGTCGTCGCGCCCGCGCGGGCGGCGTATTCCCATTCCGCCTCGGTCGGCAGGCGGTAGGTGGTACGCTCCGCCTTGCTCAGCCAGTCGCAGAAAGCCGTGGCATCCTTCCAGCTGACACAGGTGACCGGATGCTCATCCGTCTGCGAAAATCCAGGTGTTCGCCAGGTGCGTTGTGGATTTAACTGAAACTGCTCGATTCCTTCCTCTTTTGCATCCGGCACAAAGGCGAGCGCTCCTTTGCCGTTGGTTTCGGCGGTTGTCTTGTATCCGGTGGCCGCGATAAAGCGCCGAAATTGACCGACCGTGACTTCGGTGGCGGCGATGTGGAACGGTCGGCTGATCTTCACCCGATGCGCCGGGCGGGCATCGTGGTCGCCAGTGGAGCCGGTCGAGAACGGATTCTTCTTTCGCAGATCGTCGCCGTGTATTTCACCACGCACATACTCGCCTGCCGAAATCTGAATCAGGCGCATGCCTACCGTGTTTGTCAGGACGGCGGACTGCTCCGCGATGGCGGAGGTCACCACCAGCAACAGGACCAGCGCGGAGGAAGAAAACCGTTCAGGCATGGACCAGTTCCTTGATGAGTCCGGTGCTGTCGTGGAACTGTTCAGGTGCCTCCATGCCGATGCAATTCATCATCGTGCGCCAGAGATTGGCCAGCGGGGTGTTCTTCGGCAGTTCGAGATGGCCCTGATGACGAATGCCGAGGCCCGTGCCGCCGCTGAGCATGGTTGGCAACAGGTCTCGACTGTGGCCGATGCCCATGCCACTGCTGAAGCCAAGCAGCGAATTCTCCAGCAGGTTGCCATCGCCCTCGCGGATGGATTTCAACCGGCGAAGAAAGTGCGACCAGTGACGCATGTAGATGGCATCGGCTTTCGCGAGTTCGTTCAGGTTCTGAGGGTCGTTTCCGTGATGCGTCAGCGAGTGATAATCCTTGGAGAGGCCCCATTCGGGATACGAACCTCCCTTCAACTCCGTGCGGACAACGTAGCTGACGACGCGCGTTGAATCGGTCTGGAACGCCAGCGCGATGAGGTCATACATCAGCCTGGAGTAGCGTTCGTACGAAAATCCTTTCGGTTCGTCGGGGGTAAGCTTCTCCGAATAGTCACCGATGCCATCGAGTTGTGGATTCGGCTTGATCTTCGTGGACCATTGTACCTGGCGTTCGAGTTCCTTTTCCAGTTCACGGACCGAGTTGAAATATTGATCGAGCTGTTCCTGATCCGCCCGGCCCAGTTTCTTACGCAAACGGCCGGCATCTTCACGGACGAGATCGAGGACACTTTGGCGTTGGTGAAACTCGGTCGTTTCATTCGCCTTCTGTGCCGGTGTTGGCGGACGGAACAGACGATCAAACAAAACACTGGGATTGTTCTCCGCCGCCAATGGCACGCCCTGCCGGTTCCACGACAAAGTGGCGAGATCCGGGCCACCGAGTCCGGTACCGCGCTTGATGGACATCTGCAGCGATGGAAATCGTGTGTCCTTGCCGATGGTCTCGGCGACCAGTTGATCGAAGGAGACGTTCTGTTTCTTCTCGCGCGCGATGCCGGTGGCAAAGGGATAGGTGCCCTGATGTCCGCCCCCGTGTTGGAGGTAGGTTCCAGACAACGCGGTGAACTGTCCGCGATGTTCTTCGAGCGGTTTGAGGATGGTCGGCGTGGTGAATTGCGGCCCGAAATCTTTTGGAAAGAACTGCCGCACATTCATGCCCATGCCGAAATAAAAGATGCCCAGACGCGGCGTCTGCTTCGGTTCAGGCAGGGCAAAGGCAGACGAGGGCATCATCGCCTCGAGGTAAGGCAACGCCATCGCGGCGCCGGTTCCGCGAAGAAACGTCCGGCGGGAGAGAAAAGCGTTCTTCGTCATGTCGTCATCTGGCGTTGACTCCACTTATAGCCGGCTCGGCTGAGATCTGCCAGAGGTTATCGTTTCGGTCCGGGCGGTTTACGGGCAGCGCATAGTTTAATGATCTTCCGGATGCATTCCCGCTTTGATGATTCTGCCCAATCAAGTGCGATGTCGCCATTTTCATCAGCAATCTCAGGCGAAGCCCCGTACTCCAACAAAAGTCTGAAAATCCTCGAGTCGTCCTCATCCACCGCATGATGTAGAGCAGTGGCTCCTTCAGCATCGACAGCATTGACATCGCAGCCAACGCGCAGCAACAGCGCAGTCACCTTATGTTGACGATCTTGTACGGCCAGTGAGAGAAGCGGGGTTCCAAAACCATCCCGATGGTTTGCTAATGATGGGTCGCTCAGTAGCAACCTTTCGACGACCTGGCAGTTGCCACGCTCAACATGCTCATCAATGTAGAATTCTTCCTCTGGCACCCGCCCGAGATTGTACCAGAAGGTATCTACAATTCTTTCCAACAACTTGTTCATCGATAGTCGGCAGTAACTGGTTCGCGTAGCCTCGTCTGATTAGGAAATGGGTCGAAAGACATCTTGTCCGGTGCAAAATCGAGTGTGCCGAGAAAGAGAGGCGTAATGCGGACGTAAATGTACATCGTGTGTAATTAGCCCGATTGTAGCCGGCATGGTCGAGATCTGCCAGAGGTTATCGGGCGCGCTGAGCTGCCCCCGGAGCGCGGCGTTTACGCAGCAGAAACGTCCACTCGCAACCATCGTCACCGATATACGGAAGATTTCTCCACTGCAATGCCTCTGCGGACTGAAGTCCGCGCGCCTGTCAGGGCTTCGGCCGAATACACACGAGGTTATCCGGGTCTTAAAGAACGCTTTTGATATCATGCTCTTTAGGCTAGATTCCAAGAGTTAATCCGAGACCGGGCGGTGTTTACGCCGGCTCGGTTGATCAAATTGAATAACACAATGATGACACTTCACGGCTCATCCACCCCGTTCTGCGACGGCGTCACGCGGCGCGGCTTCCTGAAGGCAGGCTTTCTCGGGCTTGGCGGATTGACGCTTTCCGATCTGCTCCGCATCCGGGCTGCGGCTGGAACGACGGGCATTTCCGGCCGGTCCGTAATTTATATCGAACTGGCCGGCGGCCCTTCGCATTTTGAGACCTATGATCCCAAGCCGAACGCGCCGCAGGAATATCGCGGGCCATTCGGGGTCGCCAAAACGAACATTCCAGGCATCTGGTTCAGCGAGTTGATGAAGGAACAGGCGGCCGTGATGGACAAGCTGGCCGTCATTCGCTCAATCCATCACGACAGCAGCAGCCATGACACCTCCAGTCACCTGACGCAAACCGGCTACTACAAGACCAGTCGAAAGGGCGGAGCGAACACCTTCCCATCGGTCGGGGCGTTCACCGCCAAACTCAAAGGTCCGAACACGCCGGGCATTCCGCCCTATGTTGCAATCGGAAACAAGATGCGGAACGGCGGCGCAGCGTTTGTCGGCAAGGCATTCGGTCCGTTCGAAACCGGGGGGAATCCGAATGACAAGGTTTTCAACGTTCGCAATCTCGATCTGGCTGCCGGACTCAATGTCGCCCGGTTGGAAGATCGTCGCGGACTGGAGACAACGCTCGACGAGGCGCATCGCCTGGTTGACAACGCCGGCGCTGCGGAGGCCGTTGACCAGTTCCAGCAACAGGCATTCGAATTGTTGCTCGGCGACCGTGCGCGTCGAGCCTTTGATATTTCACAGGAACCCGCCGCCAATCGTGATCGATACGGACGCAGCACCGTCGGGCAAAGCCTGCTGCTCGCGCGCCGCATGGTCGAGGCGGGCAGTGCCTTCGTCACCCTGCGCGTGAGCAGTTGGGACGATCACACCAAGATCAAGGACCGCATGGAAAGCAAGGGGCCGGATTATGATCGGGGTGTGGCGGCACTGGTTTCAGATCTCCACGAACGCGGACTCGACCGAAACGTATTGGTTGTCGCGATGGGTGAGTTCGGTCGCACGCCGCGCATCAATCGGGGCGCGGGACGGGATCACTGGGGCAAGGTGATGAGTGTCCTGCTCGCGGGTGGCGGTTTGAATGTTGGCCAGGTGATTGGCGCTTCCACGCCCAAAGGCGAAGAACCGGCCGATGCTCCGTATCGGCCCGAACACGTTCTCGCCATGGTCTATCGTCACCTCGGAATCGATCCGTCCATAACAATCCCCGACCATTCGGGCCGGCCACGTTACTTGCTGGAAGAACGCAAATTGATCAGCGAGTTGATCTGATCTGAATCGTTCCGGTTTGCAGATTGCGGTGGCAATGCGCGGCCGGATGAATGCGCTGAGGAAAGCGGTGTCGGCACCCTTTCGGAGCTCTACCACCGCACTCCATTCGGTTCTCCATCAACCTCGTAGCAGCCGACGTGAGGAGGCTCATTCAATGTTGAGCAAAAGGAATCAGAGCCTCCTCACGTCGGCTGCTACGGTTCAGGAGTTCAAAGCGCGACCGTTGCTTCCGGGGAATTCTCTCCCCGGCAGACCCGAGGGCTGGAATATTGAATGCCGGTGCGATAGAATCCGAAGACCATCATGAAACTCACGAATCTTTTCATCATTCTTCTCGTCGTCGGTTCGAATGCATCAGCCGCTGTTTATCACGCACAGGGCGAAATGACGGGCGAGGTCAGTGAGACCAGTGCGATTCTTCAGTCGCGCCTGACCGCCAGCAAGGGGCTCGTCAATGGCGACGTTCCCGGTGCGAAGGGTGTCGGACGATTCGAGTATTCGGAGAACGCAGACTTTGGGGATTGGAAAGCGACGAAGTTGCTCGATGCCGGGGCGGAGAACGATTACATCCTTAAAGCGAGAATCGCGGGACTGAAGCCCGGCGCTCGATACCTCTATCGACTGCAATTTGGAGAAAACGCAGATTCGCTCCGCGCGGGTCCGGTCCGTTCATTTCGGACACTGCAGGGAAGGGGCGGAGACGACGAGGTCAGTTTCGTGGTGGTGACGGGCATGAACTATCCCGCATTCCATTTTGGCCGCCCGAAGAATGGCGTTCGCACTGGGGACGGTGCCTATCAGGGTCCGGACAAGCATCTCGGATATCCGGCATTGGCGGCGATGATGAAGCTTGAGCCCGACTTTCTCATCGGCACCGGCGACAACGTGTATTACGACAGCCACGACAAGGAGGATGCGACCGATATCACCGGCATGCGTCGCAAATGGCACGAACAATTCGTCCAGCCGCGCTTCGCGGAATTGTTCAGCCGGACGGCAACCTATTGGGAGAAGGACGATCATGATCATCGCTACAATGATTGCGACTGCGAAGGCACGCGCCCGCCCACGAGCGATCTGGGAATCCGAATTTTTCGCGAACAGGTTCCGGTGGTGGATCCGCTTGATCCGGATGCGAAGACCTATCGAACGTTTCGTCTCAACCGCAATCTGCAGATCTGGCTGGTGGAGGGCCGCGATTATCGCAGCCCGAACAAGATGGAAGACGGACCCGATAAAACCCTTTGGGGAGCCGAGCAGATTCGTTGGCTCAAGCAGACCCTGAGTGCGAGCGACGCCACGTACAAGATTCTGATTTCACCGACACCCCTGGTGGGGCCGGACGACGCCTACAAGATAGACAATCACACGAACCACAAGGGGTTTCGCCAGGAGGGGCGGAAGTTCTTTGCGTGGATCAAGGAACAGAAACTGGACCAGAAAGGGTTCTACGTGATTTGTGGCGACCGGCATTGGCAATACCACAGCATCGACCCCACCGGCATTGAGGAATTTTCCTCCGGCGCGATTTGCGATGCGAATTCCCGCGGTGGTCGCCGGCCGGGCGATCCACGGAGCACGGACCCGAAGGGCGAGATCAAGCAGTTGCATCGCCAGAAGGAAGCCTCGGGCGGTTTTCTGCGGGTCGTCGCGTTGAAGACCGGCGACGCCCGGTTCGAGTTTTACGATGAGAAGGGCGAGTTGCTGTACCGAACCATCAAGACCCGTGCGCATTGAGAACGACCGGCGTTTCATTATCGAACCAATTGATAGTCCCCGGCACTGCCAGAGTGATGCTCGAAATTTGCCTTATGCGGAATTAACCAACTAGAGCTGCCAGCAAGTTTTGACCATTGGGAAAGAGAGTGTTTACTGACGATCTAAGGCCGCGTTCCCCTCACCATGGACGGGACGGAGCGCGGGTCTGCGACCCGCAGCAAATTCGCCAGACATATCGTGGCCGGAACAAACGGGAGCAGCTTCCAGTCGGGGCCTGCTGCGGCTCACAGAGCCGCGCTCCGGTTCAGAGATCCAAATCGCGAAACATCGTTTCGGCGAATTCTTTCCATGAAACGTTTCGAATGGTGCCCCACGGATGGCAAGGCCGACTCGCGGATGTAGAAAGGACCGGAATTGGATCCAAATCCGTGGGCCGGCTTTGCCATCCGTGGGGAATTTCCGGCGATTCGAGAATCGGGACGGCTTTGCCTGAATCTACCGGACCTCCGGTTCAGCGGGCGAAGCGCGCAACTCAGTGCCCTCGGCCAATCAAGGGATCGAGAAACTTGTAAAATTCCTTCGTCGCCGGATCATCCGGCTTGCCAAGGTCGTTGTTCAAGGCGCTGTGGTTGCTGTCCCGCTTGCCATACAGCGTCACCGGAATCTCCGCCTTCTTCAGCTCATCGCCGAGACGTTGCGCCTGAGCTCGCGTGTCGGCATTGCCGGGGAAGTACAGCAGGAGGAACGGCGGGATGTCTTTCCCTTTCGCCACGTGGGTCACGGCTGATAAATCGATGTGCTTTTCCGGATCGTTCCCGAACTTCTGCCGATGACCGAAGGTATACATCTTGCCGCCATAAAGTGTCTGCCGGAATTCCGCCGTCATGATGATTTTGGGAATGTCGTAAGTATCGCCATCCACCGGAATACATCCTTTGAGGACATTGAATGCCACGCCTTCGCTCTTCAGATATCGATGGTCAGTGCAAAGCAACGCCGCCAGTTGGGCGCCCGCCGAATGGCCGCCCACAAAAATCCGCTTTGGATCCCCGCCGTATTTGGCGATGTTCCGGTGCACCCAGCCGAGTGATTTGGCGACATCACGAATCAACGTGTCAATGTCCACATCCGGCAGAAGCCGATAGTTGGTTGATACGAACACAAAACCGCGTTCGGTCAACACCTTGGGTTTCAAGGCAACGTCGCTCTTGTCTCCGACCTGCCATCCACCCCCGTGAATCCAAAACATCACGGGGAGACGTTTGCCCGCCGGTTTCTCCGGTTGATAGATGTCAAGGACGTGGCGTTCGTGACCCTTCTCGACATATGGAATATCCGGCGTCAGTTTCTGGGCGTAGGCCCCGTTGCCGAGGAAGAGAAGTGCGAGACCGAAGGCGGGAATGAGTTTTTGATTCATGGCGTGAATTATTTGGAGAGTAAACACTATGAACGTGACGCATTCCGTAGCGAGCCATTTCAAACCTTTTTCCATCGCGTCTCCACGCCTTGCCGCTGGATACCTCGCCGAATCGTACTGGCGGTATTGTCAATTACCGGGTCCGATAAATTTTGACCACTGGTTACGAGAGCAACGCGTTCGTGACTTGAGGGCCAACGGCCCGTTTCATGCCAGCATGGGGCATCGCCCCATGACACCGGTTCCACAACCAGCAAGCGCCATCGGCGCGAATCATCGTTCATTCCGAGGATCTCAGCACCTCAGAATCGCGGGTCGCATTGGTGGCGATCTGCTTGATGAAACGGGCCTTCAGCCCTTGTGGGATTGCAAACCGATTCCTGGGGCGTCGCCCCAGGCTGATATGAAGACGCGCCGTTGGCGCTGACCAACAGGCGGTTGCAGGAGCAAGAGGTTGTCGTGCTACCGCTTGTCATGCCTTTGCGGCGGCGACAGTGATCGCCCCGGCAATCTTCGGGTCTTTGTAGGCCTTTCGAATCAGCTTCTTCAGTGTCGGAGGATGGACGTCCTCGAGTTTGTTCAGGTAGAGACAGGACTTGCCGATTTTGTGATCACCCAGTTTTTCCAGCAGCGCAGTTTGCTCTTCCAGAAT
This sequence comes from uncultured Verrucomicrobiales bacterium, assembly GCA_937893495.1. Classification (GTDB taxonomy): domain Bacteria; phylum Verrucomicrobiota; class Verrucomicrobiia; order Limisphaerales; family JAYPXF01; genus CALBIE01. Next base: position 9,038 of record CALBIE010000745.1, read on the forward strand.
GCAGTGCAGATAGAGGACGAGGCCCTGTTTGCGCGGAGCGAATCCGACCGGAAACCAGTCTCCCTCGCTCGTTTTGCCCCGGTAATGGAAACTACCGAAGCCAACCGTTACCTTGCCCCACATGGCGGCAGGCTCGCCGGTCAATTCCTCCATCAACTTCTGAACAGCGATGCAATCAAGCCGCATCTGCTCGTCCTTGACGCCATCCAGGAACTTGTCCACCGCCGTTTTTTCTTTCCGTGTATTCAGTCCCATGCCCCAACCTCACCACAAATGTTGGTCACCATCAAAGACGTTTTCTGACGCATAAAGATTATAATACAGTTTCCGTTTTAACCCGACTTCAGATCGCATCTGTCGAGGGGTAATCGGGTGAGGGGGGACTTCTCGTCTTGTGTTCCTCAATAATCCGCGCGATGGCCAGTTTCTGTCTTATGGGCAAGATTCCCGAAACTGTGGCCAAAGCGTTTAATTCCGATTTCCTTCAACGCAGAGAACGCCAAGGCGCAAAGGTACGCAGAGTCTTTCCCTGATCCATTCGTTCATCCTTGGGCCTTATTCCTTGGGCCTTATTCCTTGGGCCTTATTCCTTGGGCCTTATTCCTTGAGCCTTATTCCTTGAGCCTTAGACGCGATGTCTGCGTGAGCCAATTCCCGTTCAGTTCTGGAGAAGGCGATGGTCGGCGCCATCGAACCGAGCGCGAAGGACGAGAGACTGACCACCAGGCCCATGGTGGCCAACAGGGCGTGGACTAAAAACTTCGGCACGTTCATTTCGTGCTGCCCTTGGAACGATGGCGGTGCATCTGGTAATGGCGCAGCATCGCGTCGCCGAAGTCGTTTTCGTAGTCACGATAAACGCAGTGTACGTGATTGGCGTCGTCCTGCGTGTTGTCGTACTCGATCAGGAAAGTTGGCCCCTGA
>CALBIE010000746.1 GCA_937893495.1 uncultured Verrucomicrobiales bacterium
AGATCACCAATCTAGTAATAACCAAACTCCAGGGGCAGGTCTCCGACCTGCCGGTTGCGGCCTCTCTGAGGGCGCGGCCACCGGAAACGCAATTGAGCCTGGACGTGTCCGGGGAACCAGAGGTTCCCGGAACCGGCGGGTCGGAGACCCACCCCACATTCGCCAACCCGTTCGTTGGCAGGCTCATTTGTCGCCGGAAAAACAGGTTATTTCAAAGCGTTCCTGCGTCGGTTGCTTCAGGGAGAGATTTTCCAGAAGAATTCGCGCTTTGAACTCCTGAACTCTGATGGAGCGCCGATTTCAAAGTTGCGCATCGGGATCTTGAACCCGGAGATTGCAAGCCGGTCACAGACCGGCGCTCCAACGGAACACGGAGCGCCGGCTTGCAGCCGGCTTACCGCGTGCCAGGTCCAAGCGGGTTCATGGGAAGTTTTCGCCGAAATAATTTGCGTCGTGTGCCCTTGAATTAATAGCGCCGGGTCAGGGGAACCTGCTTACAACTTGTAGGCCCGGTGCCCTCACCGGGCGTCCCTCGTAACGAGAGGTTCATGGAAACGTATTTCGGCACCCTCGCCTTTCCGCTTGTTTCAACGTCTTCACATGGCTACGGTTTTCATCCTGACACCAAGCGTTTCCCACTTGATAACTGCGTAAACATTAGACCGCTATGAACGACTCGAACCCAATGATTGCCCGCCGTCTGGCCCTCGCCACCCTGGCGTTTTGTCTGACATTGAACCTGCCTGCGGCCGAGGCCAAACCCCGCAGCTTCGCGGACCTCAAGGGCGGACTCATCGTGCTGCTTGCCAACGGGGACGCCAATGCTGGGCAGGTCGCCACGACACTCGGCGCGAGTGGTGATTCCGTGGTGCATGTCATTGCCGGCAGCGCCACCGAGGTGAAGGCCATCAACGCGCAGGCCGCCAAGGCGGGACTCAAGGGTATCGTCAGTGTTGAAGAGTTGAAACTGTCGTCACTGCCGTACCGCGATTATCTGGTCAACAGCCTCGTGGTCATGGACATGAAGAAGGCAAAGGCCGATGGATTCAAGATGAGCGAGGCGCGCCGTTGCGTCGCGCCATTCGGTCACGTGGCTACCTGCAAGAACGGCAAACTGAGTCAAGTGGAGGTCATGCCCCAACCTAAGGAAATGGATGTCTGGACGCATCGCTATTATGCGGCCGATGGAATCCCAGTCTCGCAGGACAAGCTGCTGGATTTGCCGGTGGGCTTCAAATGGAATGCCGATCTGCCGATGAACTTTGACGACCCGACCCATGCCGCCAACCGCTATTCCTCCACGCGGGCCATGGTCGTCGATGACGGACGCTGCTTCACGTTCTCCAGCGCGGTGCTCGAAAACCTCGGGCAAGGCTGGAAGTCGAAATACGGGGCCGACCAGTATCTAACCTGCCGCGACGCCTTCAACGGCCGGCTGCTCTGGCGCAAGCGCATCGGGGATACGTATTACGGCGGGCTTTACATCGAGAATATGGCGCCGCTGATTTCCACCGGCCGCCACCTCTATCTCGCCGGCGAGAATGGCAAGATGCTCAAGATTGACACGCGCACGGGCGAGACGGTGGCGGAACTGCCCACCGCCTACATTCCCGGCTTCATCGCCTCGGCCGATGGCATCGTCGTCGCGGCGACCTGGAAGGACGGCAAGCAGATGGGTTCCGTCGAGCGCTATGACCGCCGCCGCATGGACTGGGCCATCGCTGCCGGCACGGTGGAAGCCTACGACGCGAAAACGGACAAACTCCTCTGGAAACAAAAACTGCTCGGCACTTCGCTGCTGATTGCCGAGGGGCGCGTCTTTATCGTCAGCCGCGATGCCAAGGACGATCTGGAATTGGTTCACAACCGGAAGACCCCGGACACTTCCGCCAGTCATCCCCCGAACCGGGTCTTGGGGCTGGATTTGAAGACCGGCAAAATCCTCTGGAAGAGCGAAGCCACGAAGATGGGCCTGTTGCAACAGACGCTGAACCTTGAAGCGGCCGGTTGGGGCGCGGTCGCCGTCGCACCCGGAGATCGTCGGACCGTCAAGGTGTTGTCGGCCGCGACCGGCAAGGCGCTGGAAGGCGATGAAAAAAAGACGGCCGAAGGCCGCTTCTTCCGCTACCGGAATCACATCTGCACCCCGGCCTATCGGGTCAACGGCCTCGAACTGAACAACCGCGGCGGCACCATCACCAAGAACAACAAGGAACGCTTCAACTTCGGTGGCGCCCGTTCCGCCTGCCTGACCGGAACCATTCCGGCGTATGGCGCGGGGTTCATTGCCCAGAACTGGTGCAACTGCTCGCCCGGTCAGGAAAACGGCCTGCTCGCCGTCGCGTCGATTGGCAGGATGCCGACCCCACAGGAAATGGAAGTGCCGGCCCAACCGATTCCCTACAGCACTTACAGTGATGGCGCGGACGGCGTCAGCCGCGAATCCAACTGGTCCTCCTTCCGTGGCAACCCGAACCGCAGCAGCAGCTACTCCGGTGACATTGGAACCGAGGTGAAGGAAACCTGGTCCGTCAAGGTCGCCTCGGCGAGCAAGCCGGGCACGGTGAACCGCGACTGGCAGGCCTATCTCAACAGCCGGCTCACCGCGCCGGTCCTGAGCGAAGATGTGGCCATCGTCGGCGACATCGACCAGAACGAGGTGGTTGCGGTGAGCCTCAAGAGCGGCAAGGTCGCCTGGCGTTTTTCCACCGGCGGACGGATGGACACCTCCCCGACGGTGTACAAGGGCCTCTGCCTTGTTGCCGATCACACCGGCTACGTCTCCGCGCTCAAGGTGCACACCGGCGAACTGGTTTACCGGCTGCGCATCGCGCCGGACGAAAAGCGAATGCTCTCCCATGGCAAAGTCGAATCCGTCTGGCCCGTGATTGGCGGCGTGCTCGTGGCGAACGGCAAGGCCTACGCCACCGCCGGCCGCACGCAGGGCTCCGACGGCGGCCTCATTGTCCGGGCCTTCGCTCCGGAAACGGGCGATCCCGTTTGGGCTCGCGCGATTCCTCAAACCGGCAACGGCGTCCAGGGCGGCAAAGCCAAGCGCAACGACGCGCTGATTCTGGAGAACGGACTGCTCCGCCTCATGGACCACTACCTCAATGCAGACACCGGCGTGATCGTCCCGTCCCCGACCACCCTCCGCATCAACGCCGCCGTCGCGGCGAAGGAAAAGGAACTCGGACGCAAACTGGATCGATTCGAACGGCAGAAGATCGAAATCGCCGCAAGCAAGGAGGGTGATCTCTCCCTCGGCAACGAAGGCCTCTACAGTTGGAACTGGACCCGGCTCGGTTACCGAAAATTCCTGTCCATCGGCTACGCGGGCATGAAGGGCGACACCGTCAGTTGGAATGGTTCCACCACCACCAGCACCCGTCAGAATGCCGTGGCGGTAAACGTGGACGGCAAGGCAAAGACCATCCGCCTGCCCGAAGGCAACCAGGCCACCTCGCTCATCCTCTGCAAGAACTTGCTGTTGCAGGGCGGCAGCCTGATTGATCAGGGCGACAAGAAAGGCTTCATCCGTGCCATCGACCTGAAGAGCGGCGAAATTGCGTGGGAGAAAACCTACGCGTCCGAACTCGCCTTCAACGGCCTCGCCGTGGACCAGGGCGAAATCATCGCCTCTTTTAACGACGGCTCGGTGGTGAAGTTGAAGTGAGGTGAAGCATCCACAAATACGTAGCAGCGAATGTTCGCTCATTTGTGTGGTGGCGGGGAAAATCAGAGCGGATTCACATCCGCTGCTACAGGGTAAGGAAAACGTGAGCGAGACATACTGACACCGTGCGCTACAACATCGAAATCCTGCCCGCATCATTGCGGCAGCTTCGGATGCTGCCCAAGGAGGCACGCCGGCTGATTGGCGGGAAAATCGAACTTTTGCAGGACGGCCTCACCGGTGACGTGAAGAAACTCAAGGGCTTCAAACAGAAATACCGCCTGCGCGCCGGCAACTATCGGGTGCTTTTTGAACTGGAGGGGGCGACCATCGTGATTTACGATGTGGGCGACCGGAAGGACATTTATGAGTAACACCACGCTGACCCGGACGAAACCCGAGGGCGACTGGAAACTGTTGAACAAGCAGCTCACGCAAGCCAAGACGCTGCTCCGCCAGATGCGGCAGACGGTGGAGGATATCGAAGACGCCCGCACCATCGAGCGGGCCAGGAAGGCGCATGGTCGGCGCCCTCGCATCCCGTGGGCGCAGGCGAAGAAGGAACTCGGTTTGTGATGAACGAGGAGGTTTGAACCCATGAATTCACTGCCCTCAATTGTCTCGGCGATCCCATTTCGAAGCCTGATTGATCAGGGCGACCAGAAGGGCTTCATCCGCGCCATCGACCTGAAGAGCGGCGAGATTGCGTGGGAGAAAACCTACGCTTCAGAGTTGGCCTTCAACGGCCTCGCCGTGGACAACGGCGAAATCATCGCCTCCTTCAACGACGGCTCGGTGGTGAAGCTGAAATAATTTAGTGTCTCCTTAGTGATTACCCCACTATCAATACCCTTATCGAATTCCAATGAATACTAAAAATGACATACCGGATTCCAGCAGTCCGCAACCAAAAGAAACAAAGAGCAAACTGTCGTTGCAATTGGAAGCAGAAATAGCCAAGGGAGGCACAAGAGATACTCCAGCGACGGTAGACAAACTGACAGAATTAACAGTTCGGGAAACAGTGAGGTCGGAATTCGACCAAAAAATGACGCCGGTGGGGCTAATCGCTTTAGTATCTGGTGTTTTCCTCACCCTATTTGCTACTAATTTCAAAATATTTACCGAAAACAATGCCAATTTGTCTGCATCGCAGACTGTGGAAAAAGCTAATGCAGAGATGGGGAAGCAGGAAGACGATCGAAAAATCCGATTCGAGCAGGAATATGCCAAAATGGAT
>CALBIE010000747.1 GCA_937893495.1 uncultured Verrucomicrobiales bacterium
GCGATGACACCCCGCTCAAAATCCTCGACCAACCCGCTTAAGCTGGCGCCATTCCGACTAACCCGGATATTTCACACTCAAAAGGGGAGCGCATGCGTCTCGCATGCACCGGTCGGCATCCCGCCGACCGGCCGAACGCTACTCTCTGCCACACGGTGTCATTCCTTACCGAATGCGTCGTTCCTTCGAAATTTGCGGCGGGACGCCGCAAATAGCAGGCGAGACGCCCGCGCTCCCCAAAACGGTAAAATATACGGGCTGAAGTCTCCCATAATACGAATTCCTGACGGTGAATAATTACCGGTTGACCGTTTCCAAAGTCCCTCATAGCCTGCCACATCTTCCACATGAAAACGAGGCACCCAACGTATTTGCCATGACTCAGGGATACTGTGTCAAATGCAAGGAAAAGCAGGAGTTCGTCAACGCCCGGGATGACGTGATGCGCAATGGTCGCCGCTGCATTCGGGGCGCGTGTGCGGTTTGTGGCACGGGGATGTTCAAGATTCGCGGCCTGCTGGAGAAACCACCCGCCGAAAATGTCGTCATTCCAATCGTCTCAACGCCGGATTCCGGTTCGACCCGCCGGACAGATAGCACCACCTGACATCGGGCGAGGCCTTTACCGCCGCCGGATGCCGGCATGCTTGCGGGGCCCCTTGGCGAACGTGGAAGCGATGGCCTCCAGTCGGCCGGTACTGTCGCCGAAACGAGACTCCTGAACACCCATTCGGTCGAGCATCGAGAGAAACAGATTGGTCATGGGCGTGCCCCGGCTGAATTCCAGATGCTGACCAGACTTGATCTTGCCGCCACCCCGCCCGGCCAGCAGCAACGGCAGGTCGTGATGTTCGTGACGGTTGCCATCAGCCAGCCCGGAGCCGTACACAATCATGCAGTTGTCCAGCAGGGAGCCGTTTGGCTCTCGCACCTTTTTCAACTGCTCCAGAAAATACGCGAACAGTCGGCAGTGAAACTGGTCGATCTTCGCGATTTTGGAGAGCTTGCCTCCATCATTTCCATGGTGCGAAATCCGGTGATGGGCGTCGGGCACGCCGATGAACGGATAGCTGCGGTCGCTGCCGTCGTGGGCCATCAGAAAAGTGGCGATCCGCGTGCTGTCCGTCTGAAAGGCGAGGGTCATCAGATCAAACATCGCGCGGGCGTGCTGCTCGAATCCCTGCCCCTGGCGGATGGCCTGCTTCTGTTCGGGCCGACTCAGCGAATTGGCGAAGCGTTCGCTGCGTTCGATGCGATCCTCCACCTCGCGCACGGCCGACAGGTATTCGTCGAGTTTGTGGCGGTCGGTCGCGCCCAATTTTTGTTTCAGACGCCGGGCATCCTCCAGCACGAGATCCAGAATGCTTTTCTGGTAGCGGGCGCGCCGTTCCCGGGTGGCCGGATCCTCCCGCTCATCGCCGCTGCCGAACAACCGCTCGAACGCGAGACGCGGATTGGATTCCGGCGCCATGGGCGTGTTGGAAGATTTCCAGGCAAGGTTGTATTGATAGGCGCAACTGTAGCCGGAGTCGCAACCGCCGGATTGCCGGGCGCGGTCGCAGCTCAGTTCCAACGAGGCGAAGCGGGTCTGCTTGCCGATCTTCTGGGCGGCGATCTGATCCATCGAAATGCCCACATGAATATCAGCCCCGGCGGTTTTGCGGGCGCGGACCCCAGTGAGAAACGTGGCGTTGGCCCGGGCGTGATCTCCGGCCCCATCTCGTCCCGCCGTGCCCGAAGCCTGGGCGAGTCCGCTGAGAACACTGAAATCCGCGCGGTGGGGAGCCAGCGGTTTCAGAGTTTCCGACAGATCGAAATCCGGACCCGTGCGTTCCGGATACCACTCTTTCATGTTCATGCCGTTGGGCACATAGACGAACGCCATTCGAACTGGTGGCGACGCGGTGGCAGCCCGGACGGTGGGGAGCATGGCCTCCAGAAACGGCAGAGCGACGGTGGCGCCCAGGCCTTTCAGTGCAGTGCGGCGAGACAATTGCCAGCGTTGTGATTGAATATTTGCCATGGACGGGTTCGACGTTGGTCGCGTAATCCGATGTTCAGAAAATCATCGACCGGCGCCGCGTCACGATAATCCAGCCACCGTACAACTCAAGTTGAGATTCGACGCCGGTGGCGGAAGATTCCACGGCCCGCGAAGAGCCGCGATTTGCGCCTCTGAACTGTGGCAGCCGACGTCAGGAGAATCCGAACGCCAAAAAGGTGCGGCATAATGCCGTCGAACGTGCGTCCCCGTTGGCGAGGTTTCGCGGTGTGGGGCAGGTCTCCGACCTGCCGGTTGCGGCCTCTCTGAGGGCGCGGCTCGGGGGAACGCACTTGAGCCCCTTAGTGTCCAGGGAACCAGAGGTTCCCGGAACCGGCGGGTCGGAGACCCACCCCACGTTTGCCAACCCGTTCGTTGGCAGGCTCTGACTTCAATTGCCAGAAATTGTATGAGCCTCCTGACGTCGTCTGCTACCCGGATTATGGATCAGGAAAACAACAGCTTACAAATGCCGGATTTCCAAAATATCCAAAGGTTGGCCGGCAAACATTTGCCCGCAGCACTAAAGCCGGCTCGGTGCCGCCGCCGAAGCGGTGGCCGCCTCGGCTTCGCCGCGTTGTTGCTGAAACGGCACGCTGTCAACGATGCCGAGAATCAGCGTGGAGAACCGGTAATCGGCGGCTTCCATCTCGCGCGCAATCTTCTTCACGGCGCATTTATCGTAATACTCCAGACCGCGCCCCAAACCGTAGGTGAGCATTTTCTCGACAAGGTTGCGGACGAACAAATCCTTCTTGGGTCCGGCCAGGATGCGGGCGAGTTCACCGGGGCCATCAAACGTCTCACCGGTGGCCAGCTTGCCGGATGGATCGATGGATTCTTGACCATCGCGGGTGCGGTGGCGACCGATGGCATCAAAGTTCTCAAACCCGAAACCGATGGGGTCCATGAGTGCGTGGCACGAGGCGCACACCGCGTTCTCGCGATGTTGTTCCATCCGTTGCCGCAGCGTGCCCGTGAGTTTGCGACCGTCATCTTCCAGCGTGGGGACATTGGGCGGGGCCGGTGGAGGCGGCGTGCCAAGGAGGCTCTCGAGCACCCATTTGCCGCGTTTGACCGGCGAGGTTCGGTCCGGATGCGACGTGAGCGTGAGTATCCCTGCATGCGTGGTGATGCCTTTCCGGCCCGTTCCCTTCAGGCTCACCTTTTGAAACTCTTCGCCCTGCACACCCTTGAAGCCGTAGTGCCGCGCCAATGTTTCGTTCGCATACGTGAAATCAGCGGTGAGGAGTTCCAACACCGGGCGGTCATCCCGCATGATCGACTCGAACACCATCTCGGTTTCGCGTCGCATGGCGTGGCGCAAGGTCTTGGTGAAATTTGGAAAAATCTTCGCGTCGGGAGCCACCAGATCCAAATTACGAATCTGCAACCACTGCCCAGCGAAGTTCTCCACCAACGCCCGGCTCTTCGGGCTGGCCAGCATCCGACGCGTCTGTGCGGCAACCTGTTTCCGCAATGAACCGGCCTCGGCTAGTTGCAGCAGTTCATCATCGGGCATCGAACTCCAGAGGAAATACGAGAGACGCGAAGCGAGCGCGAACTCGTCCACCGGATGAACGGACTTTGGATTGTCCGGCTGGGGTTGAACTTCTCCGCAGAACAGAAAGTGTGGCGATACGAGAATCGCCTGAAACGTGAGCCGGATGCCCGCCTCAAACGATTCACCATTCTTCTGGGCGAGCCCGACAAACGGGACATAGCGTTCCACTTCCGCATCGGTCACCGCCCGGCGGAACGCTCGACGGGCGAATTGTCGGATCATTTCACACGCCGCTGCCGCTTCGTTCACCGGGCTCACCGGTTGGCGGAACGTGGCCAGTTGGAACGGCGTTTTGGCACGGTCCTTGGCAGGACCGGTGATCTCAATGGGGCCCACATGCAGGTTGCGATCCGCGCGGGAGGCTGGATTGTAGTAGTCGTTGATGAAAAAGGCCCCGATGCGATGCGAGCCGACACCAAGCTTCACCGTGAAATCGAACTGGCCCGGCACGGCCGGTTTTTGCGGAACATCCACCCGCCGCAACGTCTTGCCATCGACACGCACCTCCATGCGCGCGGGTTCATTGCCGGCCTGATCGCCGGAAGCGTGAATGCGAATCAGGTATTCACCAGCCTCGGACAGGCGCGGTTGACCGTAAACCTCGCCGCTGCTGGCCAGCGTGCGAGAATCGCCGCCACGGGCACCGCCGCCACCGGTCTGACCAAGTTCCTTGGCGCGCAGAATGACAGTCCGACCCGGGTCTGGACCGACCGGCAAGGCTTCGGCCAGGATCCATTCGGCGGCTTTGAGATACTTTTCGAGCAGAACCGGGGACAAGGACAGGACGTCACCAATGTTATCAAATCCGTATCCGGTGTCGTCGGCCGGGAAATCATTGGCCGGCCGAAACGTGACGCCGGTGAGATCTCGAATCGTGTTGTTGTACTCAACACGGTTCAGACGCCGGATGGTGACACGGCCGGGATCGGGGTCGTCGCAGTTGTGATGAAAGACAGCGCCATCCAACCACGCTTCAAAGCGGGCCTTGTCCGCGAGGCTTGGCTGGGCCTTTCCGGGCGGAGGCATGATACCCGACTGGAGATTCTCGAGAACGCGGGTCCACAAGACCTTGTCGGCAAGCAGGCTGGCCGAATCCGGGTGCTTGTCCAGGGCAATGCCGCCCTTGGAAATGCCGTCGGCATGGCAGTCATAACAGTATTGGACCAGCAGAGGTTTGATCTCGGTCTCGAAGTCCGGCACGCGGTCACGCGTAATCAAGGCGCGAACCGATTGAATCATGGGCGAAAAATATCCACCCGCAGAGCCCGCTGTTCCGGAACGACCACCCAATGCTGAAAACAAACCGATCACGATCGGCGTGGTCACGGCGTAAACTGCCAGGAAGAGAATGATTAACTTGCGTCTGCTCACGGACCTGAATGGACCCGCTGAGTTATGACTCCGGGAAGGCGGATGCGTCAAGTGCCGCTAAAGTGCACCCAGCGGCTCGCACTATGAACAGACTGGGGCAGGAACAACGGATTGAATTTTGCCCCTCTCCCTGGAGCGCCGGCTTAAACCGTGCACCGCCGGCAGAACGGGTCCGGTTGAAAACGAACGCCATCGATTGGCGAAAGCCCATAAGCCGGCAACCTGCCGGCGCTCCGATCGTTCAGCGACGGTTCAGGGGTACAAACCGCGAATGAGGAATCGTGGAATCTCCCCATGAACCTGGTAGCAGCCAACGTCAGTCAAAATCGTCGCGTCACGCCCAATCCGGGAACGTGCCTCGACTCCTTTCCACCAGACCGCAAACACCGCTGCCGACGCTGTTTCCTCCTCTGCGGTTCCCCGTGCCTCGATGCCCTCTGCGTTGATTCATGCGCCGATTAAACCCGAACTCCGAGGCGGAAAACGTTCACCCACGGATAAACACCGAAGGACACGGATGGAAAACCACCGGACTCAGACACCGACTATTGTTCGGATTCAGGAACCAGAGAGGGCCGTCCAACTGCGCCATGCCCGACCGGAATCTGTGTCCATCTGCGCTCATCTGTGGAGGCACTTCGGAAATCGGGTTAAACACAGAGGGCCACAGAGAATTGAGATCCGGCATACGATTCAATCTCATCTTGATTCAGAATTCTTCTTTTCTCGGATCGACTGCAGCAGACCCGGTACGACCCCGTTTCTACTGCGCAGCCCCAGACCGGTCATTGACCTGAATAGCGAAAATCATCTCCGCCGGTAGATCGGGATTCAGAGATTTGTTTCGCAGCATTCCTTCAAGAATAAATTTTTCATCCTCCGTCACCACCGTTCCCAGGACTAAAACCCTAATTGTCCCGTTTGTATCCAACGGTTTCATTGCAACACCCGTAAATCCGTTCTTGTGTAGGAATGGCAAATAAGAGCCGATGTATTCGCGTATCTGTTGGCTTGTAACAACTCGATTAGTTACTGCATGCACCTCAGTTGAAACTGTCTTTGTGGGCGTGCCAGCATTCTCATATGAGCATCCAATGGCTAGCATTGTGCCCATCAGCGCAATCGACCAGATGCATATGCGTGCTGCTGGAAGTGGGGAACACATCTTGTTTAAATCCCGACGGTAAATTCGGTGATTTTGTCCCTTGTTGAATCGATTGATTTCCATACTCCAAATTCTCCTGTGAGCGACTTTGTCACCGTAGCGCCGGAGCGATCGTCAACCAGTTCAGACAGGTGTTTGAACCGGGTTGGTCGCGGCCGATTCGCACGGTCAACCGGCCGTCCTTCACTTCGATTGTCACACTCCGTTCAACAAACTGTCCGGCTTCTGTATCAACGTTTTCCAGAACCGGCCGGCCTTCGATGAAGACAAACTGCGCCGGTTGTTCGTGCCCTGAATCGCCAACGCAGACGGTGATGTTCCATTTTCCGTTGGTCACCGAGCATTCCCAGGTGTCCGACGTCCGCGTGAACAGGAACGTGTCGCGATACGCCTCCTTCAGTGCGCGGCGCCGTCGATTGCTGCCGCTGATGTCGCGAGTCCAGCCAAAGCCGCGATCCGCATCAAACTTCAATCCGTGATCATTCTCAAACTCCGCAATCTTTCCCGACCCTTTCCCGGTAAAATTGATTCGTCGGACAGCCGGCAAGTCTGACTTCAAGTCGGCCGGAATACCGTCAAACTCGGGTGTCAGCTTCCGGGCATTCGCCTGACTGCTCTCGTCCGGCCAACTCCGGTTGTCGGCATTGAATGGCAGCGCGTCATCCGAATCTGGTATCCCGTCGTCATCCGCATCGCCCCGCTTCATTCGGACAAAGGGGACATGCGGAAGGTCTTCGATTTGCGCCCACCACTGGATCGCAAATTCGCCTCGAGTCATCTCGCCTTGCGGTGCACCCGGAGCTTCCTTGACAACCCGGTCGCGGAGCGAGGTTTGCACCACCGCCGCGCGCCACTCCATGGTCGCCGGTTCATCCGGCTTGAAATCCACCTTGCGCCGTTCCAGCGGAAGGGCGCCCAGTGCCGCGAGTCGATTGATGGCGACGAACGCCGGATGTTCCGCCGACAAATCTCGAAACGGCCAGAGCAACGTCGGCGCACCCGTCGTGCCGCCGCAAAGCGCTTCTCGAACCCGTTCCAGGCGCGGGCGATCAAAGGGCACTTCGCGTGGCTGCACATGATCCCGCAGACACACCGCCGCCGCCGCACCCGCCGCCTGACCGACATGAACGCCTTGATCGTGCAACCGAATTGCGGCGCTCACGATGCTGCTGTTGCCGATGTTGCGTTGCGCCCCCAGCAATCCATCCATCTCAATCGGAATCAGGCTGCGCAGGGGAAACACCGAGCGATCACTGACGAAGCGCGTGTGCCGTCCCGGTTTTTCATAATCGATCCACGGCCCGTTTTCGCCCTCGTCCTTCAGGTAGGTGCGCCCGGTGCGATGGAAGTCGTAGTGGAATTGCCAACTGAACAACCCGTCGGGATACATCACGTTGGCGAATGCCTCGCGCGCCGATTTCTTGTCCTTGCCGTCAAAGTTGCGCCCATCCTGTTCGCGCATCATGTACATCGCCTTGAGTCGCAGGCTTTCACGGATGTAGGGCTTGGGCGGCAGATTGTCGGGCGTGCCGAATTCGCGGCTCAACCGGAACTTCCGAAAGCTGTGCGTCTTGTCCGGTGCGCGTTCATGAACAAAGTTTTGCAGGTGATACAACACTCCGAGTGAATGCTGCCTGGCATCCTCGAAAATGATCTGTCGCTGTTCGCGCGTCATCAGGACGTAGTTCTTCATCGAAGCCCCGGGTTCGGTTGCTTCCAGCGCGTCGCAAACCCGTTTCGGCAGTCGCTCCAGCGCATAATCCTGCCCGTTCATGTAGTTCAGTAGAATCGACGTCCGGCCATCCTTGCTGGTCGTTCCGTCCACGATGCGTCGCACGGTGTAAACGGACAGTTGCCGCGGCGAAACTTTCCCCGCGTCCGGCCAATGCGCGATGGCTCCGACGCGCGCTGGCTGATCCCATTTCAGCGAGCCGAACTCCGCCCGGCTCAGATGCGTCGCTCGGGGATAATTGCGGTCATCGAAATTCACGGGCTTCGGAATCGGCGACCAATCGTCCGCTTCCTCGACAATCATCGCCCACGTGATCGGGTTCATTTCATTCGCGGGAAAATCCTTCAGATCCTTGGGCGCGCTGGGTTCACCGTAACGCGATTGCGGATCCGGTCCCACTTCAAAGGCCGCGCCCGCCACCTGAATCACGTCTCCAAAATCCGAGGCATCAATCGTGATTCTGGCCCGAACAACGAAATCGACGGCCCTTTTTTCTCCCTCGCCCCTTTTGGGGGAAAACTTCCTTGAGTCACGATTCGCAATTCGTTCCGCTGAACCCGGAATCCCCCTCACCCGCCCTTCCACCTTCGCTCTTTGAGCTTCGGCGGACAAGTCGGGCACCCTCTCCCCCACTGGGGGAGAGGGATGGGGTGAGGGGACTTTCCGATTCACGTGCAGGGGTGGAGTCACGGAGCTTTCCATTCGCCTGAATCCAACCCCCATCAGGCTTTTTCCGTCCTCAGACTTAAACGCCGTCACGGGATAGTGATTCGTGATAAACCGCACTTGCCCCGAATCTATGTACGGTTGCAGCATCTGCCGGAAAACCGCCTGCGCTTCCGCGGGGCGAAACGTGGAGGGACCGTGATAGGGCCGTCCGGGCATGGGTGATCCGTATTTCTCCTCATTGAACGCCTCGATGCGATCCATCAGTTCCTTGAACAGTCCGAACCGGTGAAACGACCGCTTCATGGGATGCCAATCCACACCCCAGCCGACTTTTCCCATGCCCTTGTTTTCATCCACACACGCCAGCGACTGCTCGGTGTATTGGCCGCCAAGCCATTCGCCGTCATGCACGAGCGTGATCGACTTGACTCCCGTTCGCGCCGCTTGAATCGCGGCCGCCCAGCCGGATTCCGTGCCTCCCACGATGAGCAGATCGGTCGCAATTGGTTTTACTGGCGGCGCGGCAAATCCGATCGAACGGTTGGAGAGCAAAAGGATGAGGGTGAACAACAGGCGCTTCATTCGTCAGCAAGTTTAAGAATTGAATCGTATGTCGCCCGCGAGAGACGAAATCCAAGTCGGTTGAAATCGTTTAACACGGGACGAACGGCAGGCAATATTCCGATCACTTTGGCTTTCAACAAAAGCCCGCAAGTACCAGGCAATTTGATCGCGGCCGATTGTGCATAGGCTCGCGCGGGACCGTCATCCAGAATGACTGTTGGATCCGGATTCATTCTACCCAGTGCAAGAACTTCGGCTTCGCCGGGGCCGATGCCGGGCAGGCTCGAATCCTCGGAAAACGGCACTGGGCGAACTTCGATCCATGAAAGTTGCCCGACTGTCGGCAAATTGACACCTTTCAGACGACCCGTATCGAGCTCATGGGAAACGGCGGATGGATTGACAATTTTCCCATAAATCTGTCGCAGAAGATCGAGATGCCCACTCTGGAAGAGGTACTGGATCGGGGAAGAGTTGCAGAATACCTCAGGCATTAGCCAGGTCGCTTTTCAACTCATCCTCCGTCAATGAAAACGCGGGCACTTGATAATCGCCGAGCCGGGCCAAAAACTCTGTCTTGGAAATCTCCGCCAATTCCGCGGCCGCACCGGAAGACAACCGCCCAAGCTCAAAAAGTTTCATGGCGGCGGCGACTCGCAGCTCCGGCCCGGCATCGACATCAGTCAAATTAAAGGCTTTAAGACTGCTCTTGGAAACGTCCATGGTCACCTGGCTCATGGCACCAATCTACGCATGTCGATCGGGTAATTCAAGGCTGTGATCGTCGGGGGGGACCCAGCACGACAACCTTCAGTGGTTTTTCCGCTGCTTGAGCTGAACCCACGACGGCCCATGCAGTGATGCAGAATAATCTCAGGGGCTTGAACATGCGAAGAATATGCCGGCCAACCTGTCCGGTGGGGCGAAGCTCCCGCTGAGCCTCGGAGTATTTGTCCCGAAGGGACGCAACAGATGCATTTTGTGCACCTACGGAATGTTGATCAGGGCTCAGCGGGAGCTTCGCCCCACCACAATAGACATCTCCTTTTCAGTTCCCTTTGGAGGCAACGTCGGCTACACCGTTCGTATGCCCACCCAGGTCCGCTATTCCGTCGTCGGAGTGACTACCCTCGCCGCGGTGATGTTGTATCTGGATCGGATCTGCATCGCGGAGATCGCCAAGCTCGATGACTTCCGTCAGGGCCTCAATCTTTCCGCTGGGCAGACCGGGATGATCATGTCGGCATTTTTCTTCTCCTACGCCCTCGCGCAGGTTCCGGCCGGGGCATTGGCGGATCGCTTTGGCGCCCGAAAAATGATGACGCTCTACATCGTGCTTTGGTCCATCTGCACCGCCGCGACCGGACTGGCAACGGGATTTATTTCGCTGATGGTGGCCCGGCTCGGCTTCGGAATTGCCCAGGCCGGTTGCTATCCAACCAGTGGTGGACTGATTAAAAGGTGGATGCCGTTGACCGCACGCGGATCAGCCAGTGGCGTCGTTTCATTCGGTGGACGCGTCGGTGGAGCGATCGCTCCGGCGCTGACGGCGTTTCTCCTCAAGGACTTTCTCGGTTGGCGCGCCGTGCTCGTTCTTTATGGCTTCTCGGGATTGCTCGTGGCGATTATGTTCTGGCGCACATTCCGCGAGACACCGGCTGATCATTCGGGTTGCAACGATGCCGAACGAGAACTGATTTCCGCAAATGCGCCGGATCCGGAGCTTGAAAAAGGTCAGCCGTTTCCCATCAAGGCGCTGATTCTCAGCCGCAGCATGTGGTTGATGTGCATCCTGCAATGGGGCGTGAACATCGGGTGGGTATTCCTGGTCACCTGGCTGCCGACCTACTTGAAAGAGGTAAAGGGGGTAGATGCCAAAACGGGTGGAATGATGTCCACGCTGATTCTGTTCGCGGGAATGATCGGCATGCTGGCCGGCGGACCGCTGACCGATAAGTTGACCAAACGCTACGGGTTGCGCTGGGGACGCGCTCTGCCATTGATCGCCACCAAGATTTTCGCCGTCATCGCCTATCTCGTTTGCCTTTGGATAGAATCGCCCTGGGCCGTCGTCGCGGCGTTGGCCATGGTCGCGTTCATGACTGACCTGGGAGTGCCCGCCGTCTGGGCCTACATGCTGGACGTCGGCGGCAAACACGCATCTGCCGTGTTCGGATGGGCCAACATGTGGGGCAACTTTGGCGCTGCCATGACGCCCGCCTTGATTCCATGGGTGCTGAAATCGTGGGATACCAATGGTGACTGGCATGAGGCGTTTCTCTTGTGCGCAGGAGGTTTCGTGATTGCCGGTTTTGCGGCACTGGGGATCAAGGCTGATAAACCGATTCAATAACCGTCTTTCTCTTTTTCACTGATGACATTCGGATTTTTTTCGTCAGTATCTTCAATCACCAGTGGTTGATCTAAAATACATAGCCTGCTTTCTTGCGATTCCGCTTGCGAACGGCTTCGCCGCCGATTACCTGCACGACGTCAAGCCGGTCCTCAAAGCGCGTTGCTACGCATGTCATGGCGCATTGAAACAGAAGGCCGGCTTGCGACTCGATACCGCGGCGATGATTCGCCAGGGCAGCAAGGAAGGTCCCATTGTGATTTCCGGTGACGCGCCAAATAGCCGCCTGTTTCATCGCATCAGCGCCACTTCCAAGGACGAGCGCATGCCGCCGGAGGGAGAGGCGTTGAAACCGGCCCAGGTAGCCGCGATTCGAGAATGGATCGCCAATGGCGCGCCAGCCCCGGCGGATGAAAAACCGGAGGATGACCCGTCGAATCATTGGGCCTATCAACCGATTCAAAAACCCGAGGTTTTATCGAATGGAAAACGTTCTCCCGTGGATGCTTTCCTTTCAGCCAAACACAAAGCGCTTGGTTTGAAGCCGCAACCCCGCGCCGACAAGTCACTGTTGTTGCGGCGGGTGCATTTGAATCTTACGGGATTGGCACCGACTCAGGCCGAGCTTCGATCTTTTCTGGATGACCGTTCACCAGATGCTTATGAAAAGGTCGTTGGTGCTTTGCTGAAGAGTCGCCATTACGGCGAGCGCTGGGGGCGACATTGGATGGATGTGTGGCGTTACAGCGATTGGTATGGGCTGGGTGCGCAGCTTCGGACGAGCCAGAAACACATGTGGCATTGGCGGGATTGGATTATTGATTCGCTCAATGACGACAAGGGGTATGACCGCATGGTTTTGGAAATGATCGCGGGCGACGAATTGGATCCGAAAAATCCGGAGGTGGTCGCGGGAACGGGTTATCTGGCGCGCAACTACTATCTCTTCAATCGAACAACCTGGCTGGACAACACGATTGAGCATACGAGCAAGGCGTTTCTCGCCATGACGATGAATTGCGCGAAGTGTCACGACCACAAGTATGATCCGCTTGAGCACGAAGATTACTACAAGATGCGCGCAATCTTCGAACCGCACCAGGTCCGGCTGGATGCGATTTCCGGTCAACTGGATTTTGAGAAGGACGGATTGCCGCGGGCGTTTGATGATCATGTGGATGCCCCGACCTACGTGCATTTGAAGGGCAATGAAAAGGATGCGGACAAGAGTCGAAAGATTCTGCCGGGACTGCCGAAATTGTTTGGCCCGGATGTGTATAAGTTAAAGCCGATTGAGTTGCCTCGCGGAGCCTTCGCGCCGGGCAGTCGCACGGAAGTCCGTGAGACTGCCGTCAAGACGGTCGAGGCGAAGATAGCCGCTGCCCGCAAGAAGGTTGAGTCAGCGGGAAAGGCACTCGCGAAAGTGAAGACTCAGAATAATACCGAGGCGACCGCAATATCCGAACGAGTCGAAAGGAAGCAATCGGGCTTCAAAGATGATTTTTCAAAACGCCGGGATGATACCTGGAAAATTGAAGGGGCGGGTTGGGAGTATCGCGATGGTGCCTTGCACCAGACCACGTCCGGTCGATCCAACAATCTCCGGTCGAAGAAACCGCATCCCCGCGATTTCTACGCGAAGTTTGAATATACGACCACGGGCGGCGCGACCTACCGATCCATTGGCATTCGGTTCGATGCGGTCAACGGAGGCAAGGATCACAACATGGTCTATACCAGCGCGCATGCGCCTGGATCCAAGGTGCAGGTGTCTCACGGCAAAAACGGACAGAGTTCGTATCCGTCAAATGGCCGGGTTGGCCGCAAGATTGAGATTGGGCATCGGTACAGCCTCGAACTCAGGGTGCGCGATCATCTGTTGAACATCTCGCTCGACGGTGAGTTTCAACTGGCTTATGCGCTGCCGAATCGTGACCCGAATGGCGTCATCGAACTGACGGCATTCGACGCCACCGCGATCTTTCATTCGCTGGAGGTCAGTGAACTGGATCCGACGGAGAAACTGATTCCCGCCGGCGGAAAGTCTTCCGGCAGGAAAGTGGTGACCAAGGAAGACGCCGTCCGGCAGTTGAAACTCGTCGAGATGGAGCTGAAGGCGGCCGAGGCGGAACTTTCCGCACTCAAGGCGCGCATCAAGGCCGACGACTCACGTTTCGAGGCGACCGATGCAAAACCCGTTGAAGAATTGGCCAAGAAAGCAGCCGCTGAAGAAGCCCGTTACAACGTGGTGAATCTCGAATGGCAGGCGGAATCGAAGAAGGGGAACGCAACCGAATTCAAAAAGATTGAGGTCCAGCTTAAGTCAGCGCGAAACAAACTGAAATCGCCGGGCGCAAAATACACACTGCTGGCCGGCAGCAAGAAAGGACTGGAAACACCCGCGCACAAGTTTGGCGACTACGAGGAGGTGTTTTCCAGGATCAGTACCGGGCGACGACTCGCGCTGGCAAACTGGATCATAGGCGACCGCAATCCGCTGACGGCGAGGGTTGCCGTCAATCACATCTGGATGCGGCACTTCGGCACGCCGCTCGTGGAATCGGTTTTCGACTTCGGTCTGCGGGCGAAGAAACCGATTCATTCCGACTTGTTGGACTGGTTGGCGGCCGACTTCATGGAGCACGGATGGAGCATGAAACATCTGCACCTGGTCATTGTGACTTCCGAGGCCTATCAGCGGACGTCATCCACGCTCGCGGCGGATACCTCGACGGTCCAGCACGATTCCGACAATGCCTACTATTGGCGAATGGCCCCGCGTCGAATGGAGTCACAAATTGTCCGCGATAACCTCTTGCACATCGCGGGGACACTCGATCGTGAATTTGGTGGGCCGGCCATTGATGCAAAAAAGCGAAGTACGCGGCGCAGCATCTATTTCCGACACGGCCGGGACGATGTGAATCAGTTCGTGTCGATGTTTGATGACGCCGATTTTTTGCAGTGTTATCGCCGATTCGAGAGCGTCGTGCCGCAACAGGCCCTGGCCCTCGCCAACAGCGCTCTGTCATTGGAAAGCGCCGCAAAAATGGCGGAACGAATATCGGGTAAAACGGCCGAGGAAATCATTATTGAGGCGTTCGAGATGATTCTTTCGCGGCGGCCGGATCACTACGAGATTGCTGAATGTGAGGCGTTTTTGCAGGGCCTGGAGCAAGCCAGCAACAAGGACCGGAACGTACGGCTGGTTCACGCCCTGCTGAATCACAATGATTTTGTGACCATCCGTTGATGCTGATCGACAACCGAATTGACATGCGAAGCCTTTGGCTTGAGATTGTTGACTGAAATTGGAAACCGCAACGAACGCCATGCAAGAGTTTCTCCAAAGAATCGGGCAATACCGCAAACTGGGTCCGCCACCACGACGCGGAGTGTGGTTTCTGGTCGGTGGCATCATCGCGTTGCTGTCATTCGGAACCATTAATCCGTCGGCTGCCGTGGCACTTACCCT